>NZ_ASSI01000001.1:0-19075 GCF_000466765.1 Burkholderia sp. AU4i
CGGCGACGGCTCGGCCGCATCGGTCGCGCTGCTCGCGCTGCGCGCGCCGCTCGCCGGCACCGATGCGCCCGCGTTCGGCCTGCTCGTACTGGGCTCGCCCGACCCGCGCCGCTTCCACGACGGGATGGCCACCGACTTCCTCGCGCAGATCGCAACGCTCGCGAGCGCCGCGCTCACGCGCCTGCTGCCGCACTGAGCCTGCCGCACGCGATGACAGACGATCCGGTCGCCGCCTACCTGTCGAACCTGAAGCACGTCAGGCAGCTGTCGGAGCACACGCTGCGCGCCTACACGCACGAACTCGACGAACTGAAGAAGCTTGCGGCCGGCCGGCCGCTCGAAGTGCTGACGGCCGCCGACATGCGCGGCGCGGTCGCGCGCGCACATTCGGGCGGGCTGTCCGCACGGTCGATCTCGCATCGGCTGTCCGCGTGGCGCGCGTTCTACCGCTGGCTCGCGCAGCGCATCGACATGCCCGCGAACCCGGTCGCCGCGGTGCGCGCGCCGAAACGCCCGAAGACCTTGCCGAAGGCGCTGTCGGTCGACGACGCATCGGCCCTGATGGACGCACCGCTCGCCGGCACGACCGAAGGCATCCGCGATCACGCGATCCTCGAGCTGTTCTATTCGTCGGGGCTGCGCCTCGCGGAACTGATCGGGCTCGACGTCATGTACACGCAGGCCGACGGCTACCGCTCGGCCGGCTGGCTCGATCTCGCCGAAGCCGAAGTCACCGTGCGCGGCAAGGGCAACAAGGAGCGCAAGGTGCCGGTCGGCCGCAAGGCGATCGATGCGCTGAACGCATGGCTCGCGGTGCGCGGCGAATTCGTGAAGCACGATCCGCATCCGCTGTTCGTGTCCGTGCGCGGCAACCGGATGTCGCCGGGCGTCGTGCGCGAGCGCGTGAAGCGCGCGGCGCTCGCCGCGGGCATCCCCGCCAACGTCCATCCGCACGTGCTGCGCCACTCGTTCGCGACGCACGTGCTGCAGTCGAGCGGCGACCTGCGCGCGGTGCAGGAACTGCTCGGCCACGCGAGCGTGTCCGCCACGCAGGTCTATACGTCGCTCGACTTCCAGCATCTCGCGAAGATTTACGACAGCGCGCATCCGCGCGCGAAGAAGCGCGACTGACGCGCGCCCCGTGTTACCCGCCGCGCGCGGCGACCGGCCACGGTCGGCTTCGCGCACGGCCCATTTCGATCTCATCATGCAAACCGTCACCCTCAAGCCGTCCAAGGACAAATCGCTGCTGCGCCGCCATCCGTGGATCTACGCCAATGCGATCGACCGCGTCGACGGCAAGCCCGCGCCCGGCGCGACCGTGATCGTGCGCGCGCACGACGGCCGCTTTCTCGCGCGCGGCGCGTACAGCCCGCAGTCGCAGATCCGCGTGCGCGTGTGGAGCTTCGACGAGAACGAGCCGATCGACCACGCGTTCTTCAAGCGCCGCGTGCAGCGCGCCGTTGCGCACCGCACGACGATGGTGTCGGGCACGGGCGCGGTGCGGCTCGTGTTCGGCGAAGCCGACGGGCTGCCGGGGCTGATCGTCGACTACTACGTCGCGGACACCGCCGAAGCCGGCGCGGCGCCGCGCGGCCAGCTCGTCTGCCAGTTCATGGCCGCGGGCGTCGAAGCATGGAAGGACGCGATCGTGAAGGCGCTCGTCGGCGCGACCGGCTGCCCGAACGTGTACGAGCGCTCGGACGTGTCGATCCGCGACAAGGAAGGGCTCGAGCAGACGACCGGCGTGCTGGCAGGAGACGCGCCGCCCGCGACGCTGATCGCGAACGAAAACGGCGTGCGTTATCACGTCGACGTGCCGAACGGCCACAAGACGGGCTTCTACGTCGACCAGCGCGACAACCGCGCGCTGGTTGCGCAGTACGCGGCCGATCGCGACGTGCTGAACTGCTTCTGCTACACCGGCGGCTTCTCGCTCGCGGCGCTCAAGGGCGGCGCGAAGCGTGTCGTGTCGATCGACTCGTCGGGCGATGCGCTCGCGCTCGCGCAGCAGAACGTCGTCGCCAACGGTTTCGACGCCGAACGCGCGACCTGGCTCGACGCCGACGCGTTCAAGACGCTGCGCCGCCTCGTCGACGAAGGCGAACGTTTCGACCTGATCGTGCTCGATCCGCCGAAGTTCGCGCCGACCCGCGACAGCGTCGATCGCGCGGCGCGCGCGTACAAGGACATCAACCTGAGCGGCTTCAAGCTGCTGCGTCCGGGCGGCCTGCTGTTCACGTACTCGTGCTCGGGCGCGATCGACATGGACCTGTTCCAGAAGATCGTCGCGGGCGCGGCGGCCGACGCGAAGGTCGACGCGCGCATCCTGAAGCGACTCGGCGCGGGCGTCGATCACCCGCTGCTCGCGGCATTCCCGGAAGGCGAATATCTGAAGGGCCTGCTGTTGCAAATCGTCTGATCGCCCCGATCTACGCGCGTAACCTTCCGCCGGCCGCGGCCTCGCGCCCGGCGGATTCGCGTTCCCGCCTGTCGTTCGGACGACGGGCGGGGGCTTGACAGGTATGTTTCAATGGATGGTTGTGCGCCCCGGCTGGCAGCGCGAGCGGGCGCAACGCACATCCTGGTTTTGACCCCGATTCACGAACCACAGGCGATTGACATGGCCACTCCCGTCACCATCCTCACCGGCTTCCTCGGCAGCGGCAAGACGACGCTGCTCAAGCGCATCCTGAACGAACAGCACGGCATGAAGATCGCCGTGATCGAGAACGAGTTCGGCGAAGAGAACATCGACAACGAAATCCTCGTGCAGGATTCGAACGAGCAGATCATCCAGATGAGCAACGGCTGCATCTGCTGCACGATCCGCGGCGACCTCGCCCGCGCGCTCGGCGACCTGGCCGCGAAGAAGCGCGAAGGCAAGCTCGACTTCGACCGCATCGTGATCGAAACCACCGGCCTTGCGAACCCGGGCCCCGTCGCGCAAACCTTCTTCATCGACAGCGAAATCGCCGACGACTTCCTGCTCGACGCGGTCATCACGCTGGTCGACGCGAAGCACGCGAACGCGCAGCTCGACGAGCACGAAGTGGTGCAGCGCCAGGTCGGCTTCGCCGACCGGCTGTTCATCACGAAGTCGGACCTGGTCGACGACCAGACCGTGGCCGGCCTGAAGCACCGCCTGATGCACATGAACCCGAAGGCCGCGATCAAGGTCGTGAACTTCGGCGAAGCCGACATCAAGGAAATCTTCGACCTGCGCGGCTTCAACCTGAACGCGAAGCTCGAGATCGACCCCGACTTCCTCGCCGAGGACGATCACGCGCATCACCACCACGATCACGACCATGATCACGATCACGCCAATTGCGACCACGATCACGGTCAATGCGCGCACGATCACGACCACGGCCACCACCATCACCACCACGCGCACCACGACGACAAGATCAAGTCGTTCGTGTACCGCAACGACCGCCCGTTCGACCCGAACAAGCTGGAAGACTTCCTCGGCGGCATCCTGCAGATCTACGGCGAGCGGATGCTGCGCTACAAGGGCGTGCTGTACATGAAGGGCGTCGACCGCAAGGTCGTGTTCCAGGGCGTGCATCAGATGATGGGCAGCGACCTCGCCGCGAAGTGGCTGCCGATCGAGAAGAAGACGAACAAGATGGTGTTCATCGGCGTCGATCTGCCGCAGGACCTGATCACCGACGGCCTCGACGCCTGTCTCGCCTGACGCGCGCGGGCAACCGCCGCACAAGCCGCCGCACGGCCGCTCCGCGGGCGGTTGCGGCGGCCGCGGAGCGCCCGTTTCGGGCAGGGTTTCGCCGTCATCGCTTTTTCGCGATTTGCGCGTTATATTTTCTAGATATTGGCGCAGCCGACGGGGATCGACCCGATACGGCGCCCGCTTGCGATTCAGTTACAATACGTGCCCGCTGGAGTACGGCAACAAACAGGCCCGGTTCTTGCTGAACCAGTTTTCCGGGCATCGCAACCGCGCCGGATCGCCAATCCGCCTCCCGGCCGCGGCCGATGCGATGTGCCGCGCAGCACACCGGTTCGCAGCGCGCGCAACTCCGCGCCAGGCCTATCCTGGTATTTGAGAACCGGTTTTCCAGAGGCTTTCGGCCCCGCGGCGGCAAATCGCAAATGATTGCAAGCGCGGTTGCGGGTAATCCCAAAGTGCAGGCAATATCTCTCGATTTGCCGCACATTGAAGAAGCAAGCAGATGACGAAGAAACTCTTGACCGAAGCCGAAATCCTGAAGATGAGCGACAAGGATTACATGAATGAGGATCAGCTCGCCTTCTTCAAAAATCGGCTCGAACAGTTGCAGGCGGACATCCTCAAGAATGCAGGCCAGACGACCGAGAACCTGCGCGAGACGGTGATCGTCCCCGATCCCGCCGATCGCGCGACGATCGAGGAAGAGCACGCGCTCGAGCTGCGCACGCGCGATCGCGAACGCAAGCTCCTCAAGAAGGTTCAGCAGTCGCTCGCCCGCATCGATTCCGGCGATTACGGCTGGTGCGAGGAAACCGGCGAGCCGATCGGCATTCCGCGGCTGCTCGCCCGTCCGACCGCCACGCTGTCGCTCGAGGCGCAGGAGCGCCGCGAGTTGCGCCAGAAGCTGTTCGGCGACTGATCGAGCGGCGTTCCGCTCAAACACGCTGCTTCCCGAAAGCGCGCGGCCTGCCGCGCGCTTTTTGTTTTTCCGGCACCGGCTCGCGGTTGGCCGGTTTTCCGATTTGCCGCCCGCCTCTTGATATCCCCGCGCCCGCCCTAAAATGAAACGGACGCGCGTCGGGCCGCTTCCCGGCGCACTGCGAGTTACGCGGCGGCGCCTCGCGCCGCCCGACTCTTCCCCGTTTTTCTCAAGGAACGCAGATGGAGCAATTTCACGGCACGACCATCGTTTCGGTCCGGCGCGGCGACAAGGTCGCGCTCGGCGGCGACGGCCAGGTAACCCTCGGCAACATCGTCATGAAGGGTGGCGCGCGGAAAGTGCGGCGGATCTACAACAACCAGGTGCTGGTCGGATTCGCGGGCGGCACCGCCGATGCGTTCTCGCTGCTCGACCGCTTCGAGGCGAAGCTCGAGAAGCACCAGGGCAACCTGACCCGCGCGGCCGTCGAGCTCGCGAAGGACTGGCGCACCGACCGGATGCTGCGCCGCCTCGAGGCGATGCTGATCACGGCCGATGCCACCACCACGCTCGTGATCACCGGCAACGGCGACGTGCTCGACCCCGAGGAAGGCATCTGCGCGATCGGTTCGGGCGGTGCATATGCGCAGGCCGCGGCCCGCGCGCTCGCGGAGAACACCGAGCTGTCGCCGCGCGAGATCGTCGAGAAGTCGCTGAAGATTGCCGGCGACATGTGCATCTACACGAACCACAACCGCATCATCGAAACGATCGAGTAAGGACCGCACCATGAGCACCATGACCCCTGCCGAGATCGTCTCGGAACTCGACAAGCACATCATCGGCCAGGCCAAGGCGAAGAAGGCCGTCGCGGTCGCGCTGCGCAACCGCTGGCGCCGCCAGCAGGTCGCCGATCCGCTGCGCCAGGAAATCACGCCGAAGAACATCCTGATGATCGGGCCGACGGGCGTCGGCAAGACCGAAATCGCACGCCGCCTCGCGAAGCTCGCCGACGCGCCGTTCATCAAGATCGAGGCGACCAAGTTCACCGAGGTCGGCTACGTCGGCCGCGACGTCGACAGCATCGTGCGCGACCTGATCGAGATCTCGGTCAAGCAGACGCGCGAATCCGAGATGCGCAAGGTGCGCAGCAAGGCCACCGACCAGGCGGAAGACCGCATCCTCGACATCCTGCTGCCGCAGCCGCGCGCAGTGGGCTTCGGCGGCAATGCCGACCACGCGAACGACGACAACAACGCGACGCGCCAGACCTTCCGCAAGCGCCTGCGCGAAGGCCAGCTCGACGACAAGGAAGTCGAGCTCGACCTCGAGCAGCCGTCGGCCGGCATGGACATCATGGCGCCGCCGGGGATGGAAGAGATGACCGAGCAGATCCGCTCGATGTTCTCGAACCTCGGCAGCGGCAAGAAGCAGCGTCGCAAGGTGAAGATCAAGGAAGCGCTGAAGCTGCTGACCGACGAGGAAGCGGCGAAGATGCTGAACGACGAGGAAGTGAAGACGAAGGCCGTGCAGAACGTCGAGCAGAACGGCATCGTGTTCCTCGACGAGATCGACAAGATCACGTCGCGCAACAACGAAGGCAGCGGCGGCGAAGTGTCGCGCCAGGGCGTGCAGCGCGACCTGCTGCCGCTCGTCGAAGGCACGACGGTCAACACGAAGTACGGGATGGTGAAGACCGATCACATCCTGTTCATCGCGAGCGGCGCGTTCCACCTCGCGAAGCCGAGCGACCTGATTCCCGAACTGCAGGGCCGCTTCCCGATCCGCGTCGAGCTCGACTCGCTGTCGGTGAACGATTTCGAGGCGATCCTCGTCGCCACCGATGCCAGCCTCGTCAAGCAGTACCAGGCGCTGCTCGCGACCGAAGACGTGCAGCTCGAATTCGCCGACGACGGCATCCGCCGTCTCGCGGAGATCGCGTATGCGGTCAACGAGAAGACCGAGAACATCGGTGCGCGCCGGCTGTACACGGTGATCGAGAAACTGCTCGAGGAAGTGTCGTTCTCGGCCGGCAACCATGCCGGCGAGCGCGTGACGATCGACGCGAAGTATGTCGACCGTGCGCTCGGCGAAGTGTCGCAGGACGAAGACCTGTCGCGCTACGTGCTGTAACGCGCGCGGCGTCCGACGAAAAACGGGCGGCCCCTTGCGGGGTCGCCCGTTTTTTCATGGTCAGGCGATGCGGCGCCCGTGCCTGCCCCTCGAATGCGGCTGATGGCAAGCACGCTGGTGCGTCCCTATAATCCGGACTCCTCCGGCCAAGTACCGACGCATTCGTCACTACCTTCGAATGACCATCTACCCTTCCGTCGCCGGCCGAATCGTGCCGGCCTTGCTCGCGCTCACGCGCGCCGACATCCTGTCGCTCATGCGCCGGATCAGGCGGGATTCGCTGCGGCGCTACAACGTCGCGTTCGTACTCGCGTGGCTGGGCACGCTGGCGGGCATCGCACTCGCCAGCGTGGCGTTCAGCCTCGGCGTCCAGTTCGTCGCGCGTGGCGTATCGGCAACGCCGTGGCCGCTGGCCAACGCCATCGTCATCGGCGGATGCGCGCCGCTGCTCGCCAACGTCTTCTACTCGGCGCTGCTCACGCTCCTGCTGAAACGCGAGATCGTCGCCAGCCTGTCGCGCGCCCCGGGCGCACCCGGCTGACGCGCCGGGCGCCAGTGCCCGCTTACTGCCGCACCGGCTTCTTCGCGAGCTTGCGCTGCAGCGTGCGGCGGTGCATGTTCAGCGCGCGCGCCGTCGCCGAGATGTTGTTGTTGTTCTCCGCGAGCACGCGCTGGATGTGCTCCCATTCGAGCCGGTCGACCGACAGCACGACCGGATTCTCGAGCGCCTCGTCGGCCTGCACTTCGGTCGCGTTGGTCTGCAGCGCGGCCAGGATCGACTCGACGTTCGCGGGTTTCGCGAGATAGTTGTCGGCGCCTTCCTTCACCGCCTGCACGGCGGTCGCGATACTCGCGTAGCCGGTCAGCACCAGGATCCGCGCATCGGGTTGCAGGTCGCACAGCGGCGCGATCAGGCTCAGGCCCGAATCCTCGCCGAGATGCAGGTCGACGGTGATGAACTGGAACTTGCCGCCCGCGGCGAGCCGCAGCGCCGCCTCCTTGTCGTGCGCCTGCTGGACCGCGTAACCGCGGCGCTCGAGGCCGCGCGCGAGCGTGCCCGCGAATACCTCGTTGTCGTCGATCACCAGGAAATTGTTCTCGCTCATGTGGTTTCTCCGTCTACGTGTTGGTTGAGGCGGCCGGCGCCGCGACGCGCACCGCCGGCAGGCGCAGCACGGCCCGCGTGCCGCGCGCGGCGGATGTGCCGGCCGCGCGGCTGTCCGGCGTGCCGGTTGTCCGTTCGGACGCGCGCTGGCCCGCGCGCTGTCCCGGGCCGGCCGCGGCGTGACCATTCGCCGCCCCGCCGGCCCGCCCGTTGCCGCCCGCCGCGCGCGGCACGACATCGGACAGTTCGATCTCGCCGCCGAGCCGCGCGGCCGCGCTGAACGCGAGATACAGGCCGACCCCGTGCCCGCCCTGCGTGCTGTCGACCGGCATCGCGCCGAGCGACTCGCGCAGCGCGGCCGGAATGCCGGGCCCGTCGTCGCACACCTCGAATTCGATCTCGTCGGCCGTGCCGGCGTGCGCGACCTTCGCGGCCAGCGTCACGCGCTGCGGGCTCGCGCGCGCGGCGTTGTCGAGCAGGATCGTCAGGATCTGGCCGGCCGCGACCGTGTCGTCGAGCGCGACGCCCGCCGGGCGCGCACCGAGCAGTTCGAACTGCACGTGCGGATGCCGCAGGCGCCAGTGCTCGACGAACGTGTCGAGCCAGTCGTCCACCGGCTGGCGGCTCGCGGGTGCGCTCGCGCGGCTGCGCAGGCGCGCGAGCGCCGACGTGCAGAGCGTCATCTGCTCCTCGAGCACCTTCAGGTCGGCTTCGTAGCGGGCCAGCCCCGGATCGGCGCGCGCCGCGTCGCGCAGCTCCTCGGCGAGCATCGCGATCGTCGACAGCGGCGTACCCATCTCGTGCGCGACGGTGGCGGCCTGCACGCCGAGCGCGACCGCCCGCTCGTCGCGCAGCAGGTGCGCCTGCGCTTCGCCGAGCGCCGCGTCGCGCTGGCGCAGCGCATTCGACATGCGCGCGACGAACCACGCGATCAGCCCGACGCTGACCATGAAGTTCGCCCACATCCCGGTACGGTAGTAGTCGAACAGGTTGGCCGGGTTATCCATGTTGAGCGGCACCGAGTCGAAGCCGAGCGCCGCGTAGCACGCGACCGCGAACGCCGCGAGCCAGATCATCAGGTGCCACGGCAGCACGGCCGCCGCGATCGCGAGCGACGGCAGGTACAGCGACACGAACGGGTTGGTCGTGCCGCCCGACAGGAACAGCAGCGCGGACAGCGCGCCGAGGTCGACCCACAGCTGGCCGAGCAGCTCGAAATTGGTCTCGGGCCGCGCGCGCAGCACGCGCACCCAGGTCAGCGCGTTGAAAACGATTTCGAGCGCGATGACCATCAGCATCGCCGGCAACGGCAGATGCACGCCGAAATAGGTCTGCACGACGCCGATCGTCACGAGCTGGCCGACGATCGCGAGATTGCGGAGCCAGAACAGGTGACCGAGGTTGACGCGCCCGGTGGTGGTGATTCGTTGCATCCGGGCAGTTTACCCGTTTAGCGGGCAGCGCCTCTAGCGGGGCCGGATCGGAACGTGGTGAACGGGATGCGCTGCGTGCACGGCCGGTGCCGTCAGCCGGCCGCGCCGGCCATCCGCTGCGCGATCTCGTCGGCCAGGCATTCGGGGCACCGGCAGCGCGCGCCGGTTGCCGGCGGCGTACCGCCGGGCAAGACCGGCATCGACGCGCACCAGCATTCGAACGGCTGCGAGCGGGCGCCGCAGTCGAAGCTGCGCCCGCAGTGCGGGCAGCGCGCGCGGCGCGGGGCGGAACGGGCGTCGGCGGCGGGATCGGTCATGGCGGAAGCGCGGAAGCGGGCGTGAAACCGCCCTACGCGACAAGCATAGCGCGGCGAACGGATTTTGCACGCCGTCCATCGGGCCGATGACCGTCGTCGACGCTCGCGAGCCGCCTCGGCGCCGCTACCTGCGCACCGTTGCGCACACCCCCGCCCGAATGGCCGCCCGCATCGCGCCGCGCCATAGCCGGCGGGCCGCCGCGCGTGGTACCCGAGCCGCGCCGCGCGGGTTCCGGCCCGTCCAAAAACCCGATGCTGCGCTGCGCCACTCCTGTACAATTCGCCGTGTTTCAACCGTTCCCAGCCAGAGCCGCCGCCATGTCCGAGCCCATCGACCTCTCGCAGATCGCCCCCACGCTGAAAGCAGAAATCCTCGCCGAGGCGCTGCCGTATATCCGCCGTTACCACGGGAAAACCGTGGTCATTAAATACGGCGGCAACGCGATGACGGAAGAGCGGCTCAAGCAAGGTTTCGCGCGCGACGTGATCCTGCTGAAACTGGTCGGCATCAACCCGGTGATCGTCCACGGCGGCGGTCCGCAGATCGATCACGCGCTGAAGAAGATCGGCAAGGCCGGCACCTTCATCCAGGGCATGCGCGTCACCGACGAAGAGACGATGGAAGTCGTCGAATGGGTGCTGGGCGGCGAAGTGCAGCAGGACATCGTGATGCTGATCAACCACTTCGGCGGCCACGCGGTGGGCCTGACGGGCAAGGACGGCGGCCTGATCCACGCACGCAAGCTGCTGATGCCGGATCGCGACAACCCGGGCCAGTACATCGACATCGGCCAGGTCGGCGAAGTCGAGGCGATCAACCCGGCGGTCGTGAAGGCGCTGCAGGACGACGCGTTCATCCCGGTGATCTCGCCGATCGGCTTCGGCGAGGACGGCCTGTCGTACAACATCAACGCCGACCTCGTCGCGGGCAAGCTCGCCACGGTGCTGAACGCCGAGAAGCTGCTGATGATGACCAACATCCCGGGCGTGATGGACAAGGACGGCAACCTGCTGACCGACCTGTCGGCGCGCGAGATCGACGCGCTGTTCGAGGACGGCACGATCTCGGGCGGCATGCTGCCGAAGATCTCGTCGGCGCTCGACGCGGCAAAGAGCGGCGTGAAGTCGGTGCACATCGTCGACGGCCGGATCGAACATTCGGTGCTGCTGGAAATCCTGACCGAGCAGCCGTTCGGTACGATGATCCGCTCGCATTGAGCGCGCGCCGCAAACCATCCAGCCCCGACCTGCCGGCGTCGCTGCGACGCCGGCGCATCTCCCGCAGCCGGCCGCACGCCGGCTCGCCCGTCTGGCTGTTCGATCTCGACAACACGCTGCACCACGCATCGCACGCAATCTTTCCGGAGATCAACCGCGCGATGACGCAGTACATCATCGACGCGCTGCAGGTCGAGCGCACCGAAGCCGACCGCCTGCGCACCGGCTACACGCAGCGCTACGGCGCCGCGCTCCTCGGCCTCGCGCGCCATCACCCGATCGATCCGCACGACTTCCTGCGCGTGGTCCACACGTTCGCCGATCTTCCCGCGATGGTGCGCGCCGAGCGCGGCCTCGCGCACATCATCGCCGCGCTGCCGGGCCGCAAGTTCGTGCTGACCAATGCGCCCGAGAACTATGCGCGCGCGGTGCTGCGCGAATTGCGCATCGAGCGGCTGTTCGAACGCGTGATCGCGATCGAGCACATGCGCGACCGCCGCACGTGGCGCGCGAAGCCCGATCACACGATGCTGCGCCGGACGCTGCGCACCGTGCATGCCCGTGCGTCCGACGCGATCCTCGTCGAGGATACGCTCGGCCACCTGAAGCGCTACAAGCGCCTCGGCATCGGCACGGTGTGGATCACCGGCCACCTGCCCGGCCACCTGCCAGGCACCGGACGCCCACTTTATGTCGACCAGCGCATTCGTTCGCTAAAATCGCTGCGACTGGGCACACGATCGGGGCGACAGAAATGCAGCCGACTCACCCGCAGGACCAAGCCGTAACGGACGATCAGGCATCACCCACCCGCATCCGTACACGTCCGAAACCGGGCGAGCGTCGCGTGCACATCCTGCAGACGCTTGCGACGATGCTCGAGGCGCCGAAGCGCGAGAAGATCACGACGGCCTCGCTGGCGGCCCGGCTCGACGTGTCGGAAGCCGCGCTGTACCGCCATTTCCCCAGCAAGGCGAAGATGTACGAAGGGCTGATCGAGTTCATCGAGCAGTCGCTGTTCGGCCTCGTCAACCAGATCGTCGAGAAGGAGCCGAACGGCGTGCTGCAGGCCCGCACGATCGCGCTGACGATGCTCAGTTTCGCCGCGAAGAACCCCGGCATGACGCGCGTGCTGACGGGCGAAGCGCTGGTCGGCGAGGACGAACGGCTCACCGAACGCGTGAACCAGCTGCTCGACCGCATCGAAGCAACCGTCAAGCAGTGCCTGCGGGTCGCGCGCACGGAGGCGAACGCGCCCGACGGCGCGGCGCCGTTCGCGCTGCCGGCCGACTACGACCCGGCCGCTCGGGCGAGCCTGCTCGTCAGCTATGTGATCGGCCGGTGGCACCGCTTCGCGAAAGACGGGTTCCAGAAGCCGCCCGGCGAGCAGGCCGACGCGCATTTGCGGTTGATCCTGCAGTGACCGGCGCCGGACGCGCGCGTCCGGCGCGCTCGCGATGCGGCCGACGCTGCGTCGCAATTCGAACTCGTCCAATATCGCATTTCGCCTGATCGGGTTAATTTTCTCCTGTTTTCAATACAACGGGAGTGATCCGGTGAATCGCGAGTTTCCGCATTGTCAGACGTCCTCCGGCCGACAGCGCGCCGTGGCCCCGCCGCGCGCGCCGCTGCTTGCGCGTGCCGCACTGCTTGCCGGCGCGATCATCCCGTGGCCGTCATCGGCCCAGGTCACCGACGGCGGCGCACAACTCGCCGACGGCGTCACGCTGGAAACCGCTCCCGGCGACTATTCGACGAGCAACTTCGCCAGCCCGGTGTTTTCCGCAGTCAACGGCGGCGTGCTGACCACCACCGGCAAGACGCGGCTGTTCGCGACCGGCACCTATTCGTCGGGGGCTTCCGCTTTCGGCGACGGGTCGCGCATCGCGCTGCGCGACACCGAAATCCGCACCCGCGGGTTCATCGGGACGGGCATCGACGTTCGCGCAGGCAGCAGCGCGACAGCCGAAAACATCTCGATCGACACCGACGGAAGAAGTGCACACGGCGTCTATGTCGACGTCAGCGGCAGCCGCGTCGACGTCACCGGCAGCGCGATCGTCACGCGCGGCCGCGAAGCGCACGGCATCGCGGTGAACAACGCACCCGGTGCGATCGTGAACGCCACCGATACGATCGTCCGCACCAGCGGCGACTTCGCATACGGCACGTTCGTCAGCTACGGCGACATCCATGCAACGCTTGCTCGCACCGACATCCGGACGAGCGGAGACTACGCGTCCGGGCTGTTCATGCCCGGCGCGTCCTCGGTCACGTTCAGCGACGCGCGCGTGGCCACCGACGGCGACCAGGCGCTCGGCATCGACACGCGCAGCGGCCGTGTCGAACTCGCGCGCACGCACGTGCACACGCAAGGCATCAATGCGCACGGGCTGTATGCCTCGCAGGAAGGCAGCGAGACGCCGGTCGTGCTTGCAACGGACACCGACGTGACGACAGCCGGCGACCGTTCGGTCGGTGCCGTCGCGCGGCTCGGCGGCAAGGTCGCCATGACGCGCGGCGGGATCGCGACGGGCGGCGAACGCGCGTATGGCGTGCTCGCCAGCGGCGCCGGCTCGGTCGCGTCGCTCACGGATGCCACGGTGACGACGAGCGGCGTGGACGGCACCGCGCTGCGGGCAAGCGCCGGCGGCACGATCGGCCTGTCACGCACCGACGTGCGCACGACCGGCGACGGCGCGTGGGCCGCCGGCATTCACGGCGGCACGCTGACCGTCGATGGCGGCTCGCTCGTCAGCGATCGGCACGGCGCGATCGACGTTTCGGACGCACACGTCTCGCTGCAAAACGGCGCGCGCGTCGCCGGCGGCAACGGCACGCTGCTGTTCGTCGACGCACGCTCGGGGGCGCCGGTGCGGCTGACGCTCGATACGGACGTGCAGGCCGCCGGCGACATCGTGAACCGACCGGCGGACAACGGCGCCCCGCCGTCGCCCGCCGTGACCGATGTCGCGCTGTCCCATGGCGCCGCGTGGACGGGCGCGACCGATGCGGTACGCGCGCTGTCGCTCGACACGAACAGCCGGTGGACCGTCACCGCGGATTCGTCGGTCGGCTCCGTCGCGCTGAACGGCTCGACCATCGCATTCGCGCCTTCCGATGCGGGCGCGCCGCGCACGCTCGTCGTCTCGGGCGACTATGCGGCGCGCGACGGCAGGCTCGTCGTCAACACGACGCTGAACGACGACGCATCGCCGTCCGACCGGATCGTGATCGACGGCGGGCACGCGTCCGGCCATACCGGCATCGTCGTCCGGCGTGCCGGCGGCAACGGCGCGCAGACCACCGTCGGCATCCCGATCGTCGAGACCCGCAACGGCGGCACGACGGACCCCGCCGCATTCACGCTCGACACCGGATCGGACGGTTATCGCCGCAGCTTCGGCACGGTGTCCGCCGGCGGCTACGACTACATGCTCGCGCGCAGCGGGAACGGCGGAAAGGAACACGACTGGTATCTCGTTTCCGCCGCACGGCCCGAGCCGCCGGTGCCGCCTGGCCCGGTCGATCCCGAGCCGCCTGTCCAACCCGAAATTCAGCCGCCGCCTCCGCGCGCCGTCGCACCCGAGCCCGACGCGTATCTGGCCAATGCCAACGCCGCCGCGACGATGGCGATCCACACGCTGCATCAACGGGAAGATCGCACGCTGCGCACCGGCGATACCGCATCACGCCCGCTCGATGGCGTTGTCTGGCTGCGCGCAGAGGGGCAGATCACATCGATATCGGGCGGCAACCGCAGCGTGTCCGGAAACGGCCGCCTGATTCACGCGGGCGCCGACCTGTTCCGTTTCGACGACGGTCGCGGCGGCCACTTCCGGGTCGGCGCGATGGGCATGTACGGCAGCCAGACGAGCTGGTCGACTCGCCCGCTGTGGAATGCCATCGAGCAGCGCGTCGCCGATGCCACCGCGCGCGGCAGCGTGTCCGGTTACAACATCGGCCTGTACGGCACCTGGTACGGCAACCGCGACATCCTGACCGGCCCGTACGTCGATGCATGGGCACTGGTCGGCGCCTATGCGAACAGCGTCGGCGGCAGTCTCGCGGCCGACTCGTACCGATCGCGCACCGTGACGGGTTCGCTGGAAGGCGGTTATTCGTTCCGTTTCTACGAGCGCGGCGACACGCGTTTCCATGTCGAGCCCGAAGCGCAGCTCGTCGTGTCGGACTATCGCGCGGACGCCCATCGCGTTGTCGGCGGCCGTCTCGACGGGCAGAGCTCGACCGACGTGCTGACCCGCGTCGGCGTACGCGTGCATGGCGTGACGATCACGCCGTCCGGACGTGAACTTCGGCCGTTCATCGACGCGAACTGGTGGCACGGCCCCGGGTCGCGGACGCTCACGCTCGACGGCAATGCGTTCTCGTTCGACGTGCCGCGCGATCGGGCGGCATTCCGGATCGGCGCGACCGGGCAGTGGTCGAAACGCTTCGCGGTATCGGCCGGCCTCGGGCTGGAGTCGAACCTGTCCGACTATGCGGTCGTCAAGGGCGAGCTGGCGGCGAAGTACCGGTGGTGACACCAAGCGCCGGCGGCGTGCCGCGGCCGCCCCGACATCCGCTTGCCGCAAATTCCGCTATACTTTGCCGACTGTCGCCCTACGGGCGGCAGGTCGGAAGCGCGCCGATTTGCTGACTCGATTGCGGGCGCGCGAACCGGCCGGAACGTTGATGCGTCTTCGTCCCGGCGGTTCACTACAAATGCGGCTAAAGAGGTCGTCAGCCGCGCACCTTCGACTCCGCGCCCCGCCGACACCATTTAGCCGCCCAGTCATAAGGCATAAGGCGGAACGAATGGAATCGATCGGCATCGTCGCTCCACAGACCATGCACTTCGCCGAACCGCTGCGCTTGCAAAGCGGCAGCGCGCTCGGCAACTATCAGCTCGTCGTCGAGACGTACGGCGAGCTCAACGCCGCGCGCTCGAACGCGGTGCTCGTCTGCCACGCGCTCAACGCGTCGCATCACGTCGCCGGCGTCTACGCGGACGATCCGCGCAGCACCGGCTGGTGGGACAACATGGTCGGCCCCGGCAAGCCGCTCGACACCAACCGCTTCTTCGTGATCGGCGTGAACAACCTCGGCTCGTGCTTCGGCTCGACCGGCCCGATGAGCATCGATCCGTCGACCGGCAAGCCGTACGGCGCCAAATTCCCGGTGGTCACCGTCGAGGACTGGGTGCACGCGCAGGCGCGCGTCGCCGACGCGTTCGGCATCGAGCGCTTCGCCGCGGTGATGGGCGGCAGCCTCGGCGGCATGCAGGCACTCGCGTGGAGCCTGATGTATCCGGAGCGAGTCGCGCACTGCATCGACATCGCGTCGACGCCGAAGCTGTCCGCGCAGAACATCGCGTTCAACGAGGTCGCGCGCTCGGCGATCCTGTCCGATCCCGACTTCCACGGCGGCGACTACTACGCGCACGGCGTGAAGCCGAAGCGCGGCCTGCGCGTCGCGCGGATGATCGGCCACATCACGTACCTGTCCGACGACGACATGGCCGAGAAATTCGGCCGGGCGCTGCGCCGCGCGGACGGCGCGCTCGATGCGTACAACTTCAGCTTCGACGTCGAGTTCGAGGTCGAGTCGTACCTGCGCTACCAGGGCGACAAGTTCGCCGACTACTTCGACGCGAACACTTACCTGCTGATCACGCGCGCGCTCGACTACTTCGACCCGGCGAAGGCGTTCGAGGGCAACCTGACGGCCGCGCTCGCGCACACGCAGGCGAAATACCTGATCGCGAGCTTCTCGACCGACTGGCGCTTCGCGCCGGCGCGTTCGCGCGAGATCGTGAAGGCGCTGCTCGACAACAAGCGCACGGTCAGCTACGCGGAAATCGACGCGCCGCACGGCCACGACGCGTTCCTGCTCGACGACGCGCGCTATCACAACCTGCTCCGCGCGTACTACGAACGAATCGCCATCGAGGTGGGTGTATGAACCAGCAAGCGCTGAATTCCCTGTCCGCGCGCGCGGATTTCCGCACGATCGCCCGCTGGGTCGAGCCGCGCTCGACCGTGCTCGACCTCGGCTGCGGCGACGGCTCGCTGCTCGCGCTGCTGATGGAGGAACTGGACGTCACCGGTTACGGCATCGAACTGAACGACGCCGGCGTGCTCGCGAGCGCGAAGAACGGCATCAACGTGATCCAGCAGAATCTCGAGGACGGCCTGCGCCTGTTCGAGGACCACAGCTTCGACATCGCGATCCTGTCGCAAACCCTGCAGACGATCCACCAGACCGCCGCGATCCTGCGCGAAACGGCGCGCGTCGGCCGCGAGTGCATCGTGTCGTTCCCGAACTTCGGCTACTGGTCGCACCGGCTGTCGGTGCTGCACGGCCGGATGCCCGTGTCGAAATCGCTGCCCTACCAGTGGCACAACACGCCGAACGTCCGGGTGCTGACGATCAAGGATTTCGAGGCGCTCGCGCCGGAAGTCGGCGTCACGATCCTCGACCGCGTCGTGCTGCACGAAGGCCAGCCGATTCGATGGGGAGCGAACTGGCGTGGTAGTCTTGCTGTCTACCGCGTCAAGCGCAGCTGAGCCGGGGGGCCGTTGACGGAAGATCCGGCCCGCACGAGCGTGCGGCCGCCCCTCTCGCGTCGCTCGCACCGCCGCCTGCGCTGCCGCCGCCATCAGTCAACGCTACCCAGTTTCTGTCCATGTCGAAAACGCCACACGAGGCGCCCGCACTCACCGCTCACGAGGATCACCCCGGCTGGCGAGCCTATCTGAACACGCACATGCTGATCTGCGTGTTCCTGGGCTTCACGTCGGGCCTGCCCCTGTTCACGCTCGTCTACCTCGTGCAGGCATGGCTGCGCTCCGAGGGCGTGAACCTGAAGGAAATCGGCCTGTTCGCGCTGATCCAGTTCCCGTATACGTGGAAGTTCCTGTGGGCGCCGCTGATGGACCGCTACATCCCGCGCCTGCCCGGCTGGCGGCCGGGCCGCCGGCGCGGCTGGATGCTGCTCACGCAGGTGCTGGTCGCGGGCGCGATCGCCGCGCTCGGCTTCGTGTCGCCGCGCGATTCGATCTGGACGGTCGCCGCGCTCACCACGCTCGTCGCGTTTTTCGGCGCGAGTTCCGACATCGTGATCGACGCTTACCGCCGCGAGCTGCTGCGCGATACCGAGCAGGGCCTCGGCAACGCGGTGCACGTGAACGCGTACAAGCTCGCCGCGCTGATCCCCGGTTCGCTCGCGCTGATCCTGTCCGATCACATGCCGTGGGACGCCGTGTTCGCGCTCACCGGCGCGTTCATGCTGCCGGGCATCCTGATGACGCTGCTGGTGCGCGAGCCCGAAGTGGTCGGCGCACCGCCGCGCAACCTGCGCGACGCGATCGTGCTGCCGTTCCGCGAATTCATCCAGCGCGACGGCTGGGCCGGCGCGCTGCTCGTCATCGCGTTCATCTTCCTGTTCAAGATCGGCGACACGATGGCCACCACGCTGTCGACGTCGTTCTTCCTCGACATCGGCTTCTCGCGCACCGAGATCGGCATCGTCGCGAAAACCACCGCGCTCGTCGCGAGCGTCGCCGGCGGCATCATCGGCGGCGTCTGGCTCGTGAAGATCGGCATCGGCCGCGGGCTGTGGGTCTTCGGCGCGCTGCAGATGGTGTCGACGCTCGGCTTCGCGTGGCTCGCGCAGGTCGGCCCCGGCTCGCCGGTGCTGGCGGCGCTCTACGACTTCACGGTCGCGGCCAGCCATGCGCTCGCGTCGTTCCTGTCGATCTTCGGCTTCGAGGTCACGCCGCATCTGAGCCCGATGACCGTCGCGCTCGCGCTCGTCTACGGCTTCGAAACCTTCACGACCGGCCTGACGATGGCCGCGTTCGTCGCGTACATCGCGAGCACGACCGACCCGCGCTATACGGCCACGCAGTTCGCGCTGTTCACGAGCCTCGCGTCGGTACCGCGCACGCTCGCGTCGGCCGCGAGCGGCTTCATCGTCGCGAAGATCGGCTGGTTCGACTACTTCATCGTGTGCACCGCGCTCGCGATTCCCGGCATGCTGCTGCTGTTCAGGATCGCACCGTGGAACGGCGCCGCACGCAACGGCGAGGCCAGCCGTGCGCAGTAACCGCCTGCACCGCCTCGCGCGCGTTGCGGCTTCGTGGAGCATCGGTGCCGCGGCGCTCGCCGCCGGGTTCGCCGCCCATGCGTCCGACACCGGCGCGCCCGCTGCAACCGCCGCGGGCTCCGCGCCGGCCGCCGCACCGGCTT
>NZ_ASSI01000002.1:0-24671 GCF_000466765.1 Burkholderia sp. AU4i
CGGCGCGTGTCGCCGGCCCGCCGTGCTCGCGCCGGGTTGCCGCCCGGCGCCTCCCACGTTCCCCCGCCTCCGTCGGCCATCACCCCGCGCCGGCCGCCCCCTGTTCATCCCGATCTTTTGCGCGCAAAATGATTTGCGTACAAATTGTTCGCGCGTTCGACGCGCCGCCCGAATGATGGACCGCCCGCCCCCGCTGCCCCAGACGCTCGACGAGCAACTCTGCTTCGCCCTGTACTCGACTTCGCACGCGATGACGAAGGCGTACAAGCCGCTGCTCGACAAGCTGTCGCTGACCTATCCCCAATATCTCGCGATGCTCGTGCTGTGGGAGCGCGACGACATCGCCGTGAAGGACATCGCCGCGCGGCTGGACCTCGACCCGGCCACGGTCACGCCACTGCTGAAACGGCTGGAGGCGCTCGGCTACGTCGAGCGCGTGCGCAGCGCGGCCGACGAACGCGTCGTGAACGTGCGCGTGACAGCGGAAGGCCGCGCACTGAAGGAGCGCGCGCGCTCGGTACCCGCCGATCTGTTCTGCGCGATGCAGCAGTCGCCCGAGTTCCTGGTCAGGCTGCGCGCCGATCTCCACCAGTTGCGCGACGCGCTGTCGGCCGCCAACGAACGCTGACGGCCAAGCATCGGCGAACCGGCCCGGCACTGCCGGGCCCTTTTCTTCAAAAATTCATTTGCACACTAATGATTTGTGTTCTATATTTTCCTCGTGGCCGGCGACACCCCGTTCGACCGGGCCGCTTTTCCTCCCCTTTCCCGACAGGAGCTGCACGATGAACATTCTGTACAAGACCAGCGCCACGAGCACGGGCGGCCGCGACGGCCGCGCGGTATCCGCCGACAACAAGCTGGAAGTGAAGCTGGCCGCGCCGCGCGAACTCGGCGGCACGGGCGCGGAAGGCACGAATCCGGAGCAGCTGTTTGCCGCAGGTTACTCGGCCTGTTTCCTGAGCGCGATGAAATTCGTCGCCGGCCAGGACAAGAAGGCGCTGCCGACGGACACGCAGGTCACGGCGGAAGTGGGCATCGGGCCGAACGACGCAGGCGGCTTCGGGCTCGACATCGAGCTGCGCGTGTCGCTGCCGGGGCTCGACAAGGCCGACGCGCAAGCGCTGGTCGAAAAGGCGCACCACGTGTGCCCGTATTCGAACGCGACGCGCAACAACGTACCGGTGCGCCTAACGGTCGTCTGACGCGACGCAACGCCACGCATGCAAAAAGGGCGCGTGCGGCATGTAGCCGCACGCGCCCTTTTCTGCTGCGTGACTCGCCGGAATGGCGGACCGGCCGGCCGGCCCGCCCTGCGCTGCTTAGCGCGCGCCGAACGAATACGGGCGGTTCATCGCCGATTCGCGATCGATCTTGCGCATGCGGAATTCGAGATCATAGATATCGGTGGCTTCGGACAGGTACGCCTCGGCGCGCTCTTTACGGGCCGTTTCAGCGTTCTTGGTCAGCATCAGGAAGAGGTGGCTCAGCAGGTACATGGTCGATCTCGCAATCCAAGGGTTCTTTGACTAGGGTTTTCCCGAATTATAGGGAAAACCCTAGTTCTTGGCCAGCGTCGATCAGACGATGCGTCGTTCGGTCGCCACAGTGCGCCGCTGTGCCTCGAAAAAGGCCCAGATCATCGCGCTCGCATCGGGGCCGACCGCCGCATGAAACGGCACGGCTTCATCGCCGCCGGCCCACGCATGATCGAGCCCTTTCACATGACAGAGCCGCACGACAGGCTCGCCGTCGCGGCAGACATCGGTGATCTGCGCGCCCGCGGCGCGCGTCTCGACCCGCTCGCCGCCGCGCAGTGCGCCGCGGCTGTCGGCAAGCCCGTTCAAGCGCATGAACTGAACCGTCAGCTGGTCGGCATTCTTCGGGGCGACCACTTGGTCGCCGTCGCCCTGGACGATCAGCGCGGGCATGCCCGGAAACGCGGCCACATCGACCAGCGCATCGACGGCCGCAGCCGGGTTCTGACGCACGCCGCGCCGCATCACGTCCATCGCGGTGATGCCGGAATTCGCCTCGCCGAGCGCGGGGCCCGAGTGCAGCGCCACCGCCGCGAAGCGGTCGGGATGATGCAGTGCAAGAAGCGACGCGAGGCCCGCGCCCGCCGACAGCCCCGCGACATAAACACGCGATGCGTCGAAACCGTGTTCGTCGACGAGCGCATCGACGAGCGACGCCACCGCGTTCGCCTCGCCGCGGCCCGCGCGGTCGGTATCTTCATACCAGTGCCAGCAGCCATGTGCGTGCGCGCGCAGCGACTGCTCCGGATACAGCACCGCGAAACCATGCTTGTCGGCCAGCAGGTTCATCCGCGTGCCTTGCGCGAATTCGTCGACGGACTGCTGGCAGCCGTGCAGCATCACGACGAGCGGCATCGCGCCGCGCCGGCGGCCGGGCGGCACATAGAGGCCGTAAGCGAGATGCTGGACGAGGCGCCCGAGCGCGGGTGCCATCGGATGTTCGCCACGCGTCCATTCACCTGCCGCCCATGCGGCCGCGCGCGGGCGCACACGCGATTCGCGCGGCGGGGACGGATCGGATACGACGGAAGACGCCGCTGCCTCGAGTGCGTCGCGTGTGATGCGCTGCGCATCGCGCGCCGCGCGTTTGGCGGCCGGAGACAGCATGCGTTTCATGCCGCCCAGCCACACCTTGGTCAGACTTTTGGTCATCGATCGGGCTCGCAGTCAGGAAAAATAGGGGCACCACAGCGGATGCGGCGTTCGACTTTGTGCAATGCACCATAACATTGTTTCCGGGATTTTTCCTGCACGCGGCTATTTCCCGGCCGCGCAAAAAACGGGGCTCGGGCGCACGCGGCGCTATACTGGGGCTTCGCCGCTTGTATCCGTTGTAGTCGTTCTTTCCGGCTCGCGCGTTGATTTAAGCATCTTCCCCGCCTTCGTTCGTCCCCTTCCCGATGTTCGACCTGTCGTCTCACCTGTGGATCATGATCACCGCGTTCGGCGGCGCCGGCCTGACCTTGCCGCTCGCGATCACGATCGCCGTCTGGCTCGCGCTCGGCTACTCGTGGCAGCGCGCGGCCGCGTGGCTCGGCGTGCTCGCGGCCGCGATCGGCGTGGTCGCGCTGACGAAGATCGCGTTCCTCGGCTGGGGCATCGGCATCCGCAAGTGGGATTTCACCGGGTTCAGCGGCCATGCGATGCTGTCGACGTCGGTTTATCCGGTCGCGATTTTCCTGGCGCTGATCCGCACGCGCACGCCGGTGCGGCTCGCCGGCATCGCGCTCGGGCTCGCGGCCGGCGTCGCGGTCGGCGTGTCGCGCGTCGCGCTCGACGCGCATTCGCCATCCGAATCGATCACCGGCTGCATCGTCGGCGCGATCGCCGCGCTCGCGTTCATCGCGGGTTCGTGGCGCGCGGTGCCGCACCGCTGGTCGGTGCCCGCGGTCGTCGCGAGCCTCGCGCTCGTCACCGTGGCGCTGCACGGCATCACGGTGCCGTCGCATCGCTGGGTCACCAAGGTGGCGCTGCAGCTGTCGGGCCACGAGCGCCCGTTCGTCCGCGCGCGCTGGAAGGCCAACCCGAACTACCGCCCCGCATCGCAGCCGTCGTCGCTGCAGCGCACCCAGTCGTCGTCGCAGACGCTCCGCACGTGACCGGCCGCCCGGCCGGCTCTCCTTTTCAGGTCTGACCATTACATGCGCGCCGTCGCATGTGCGGTATGTCGAGCGTTATAACCCGCCCTATATTACGATTACGGTTTCCACCCATTCAAACGAACTCGCCATGCGCTCAACCGTCCGTCCGCTTCGCCGCACCCTGCTTCGCCTGCTGCCGATCGCCACGTTGGCCGCCGGGGTCGCGTTCAGCGCGCCCGCTTCCGCCGCCGGTGAACTCGTCGTGTCGGCCGCCGCCAGCCTGACGAACGCGTTCAAGGCCGTCGGCGATGCGTACGAGAAGCAGCATCCGGATACCAAGGTGCTGTTCAACTTCGGCGCGTCGGACGTGTTGATGCAGCAGATCGCCAAGGGCGCGCCGGCCGACGTGTTCGCGTCGGCCGACCAGAAGGCGATGGATCGTGCAGCCGACGAAAAGGTGATCGTGCCCGGCACGCGTCGCGATTTCGCGGCGAACTCGCTCGTGCTGATCGTGCCGGCGGACAGCCACGCGGCCGCGCCGACGTCGCTGAACGACCTGACCGCGCCCGGCGTGAAGCGCATCGCGTACGGCGACCCGGCGTCGGTGCCGGTCGGCCGCTACACCGAAGGCGCGCTGCGCGCGGCCGGTGTGTGGGACGCCGTCAGCGCGAAGGGCGTACTGGCCGCGAACGTGCGCCAGAGCCTCGATTACGTCGCACGCGGCGAAGTCGACGCAGGCTTCGTGTTCGGCACCGACGCGGCAATCATGCCGGGCCGCGTGAAGATCGCCCTGACGGTGCCGACCAAGACCGCCATCACCTACCCGATCGCCGTGGTCAAGGACAGCCGCCACGCCACGCAGGCGCAGTCGTTCATCGACTTCGTCGCGTCGCCGCAAGGCCAGGCCGTGCTGTCGACGTTCGGCTTCAAGCCCGCGGGCAAGTGAGCGTAACGCGATGCAAGACGCCTGGGTCCCGCTGCTGCTGTCGCTGAAGGTTGCCGGCTGGGCGACCGCGCTCGACATCGTGCTCGGCGTCGCGGCCGCGTTCATGCTCGCGCGCTGGCGCTCGCCGCTGCGCGACGTCGTCGATTCCGTGCTGACGCTGCCGCTCGTGCTGCCGCCGACGGTGCTCGGGTATTACCTGCTCGTGCTGCTCGGCCGACGCGGCGTGTTCGGCGCGTGGCTCGACAGGCTCGGCATCGAGCTCGTCTTCACGTGGCAAGGCGCGGTGATCGCATCGATGGTCGTCGCGTTTCCGTTGATCCTGAAATCGGCGCGGGCGGCGTTCGAAGGCGTCGATCCGCATCTCGAACGCGCCGCGCGCACGCTCGGGCTCGGCGAAGCGGCGGTGTTCTTCCGCGTGACGCTGCCGCTCGCCACGCGCGGCATTCTCGCGGGCGCGCTGCTCGCGTTCGCGCGCGCGCTCGGCGAGTTCGGCGCGACGCTGATGATCGCGGGCAACCTGCCCGGCCGCACGCAGACGCTGTCGGTCGCGATCTACGCGGCCGTGCAGGCCGGCGACGACAGCACGGCCAACTTCCTCGTGCTGGTGACGTCGATCACCTGCGTGCTCGTACTGCTCGCGACCGGCTGGCTCGTGCCGTCGCGTGCCCGGCGGAGCCAGCTGACATGACGCGCCTGCCTCGCCCATCGTCGTGCGTGGCCGGCCGGCTTCTGCGGAGGCCCGCATGAGCCTCGTCGTCGACATCCGCAAGACCTACGCGAATGCCGAGCGCCGCTTCACGCTCGACATGTCGTTCACCGCGACGACGCAGCGCGTCGTGCTGTTCGGGCCGTCCGGCGCGGGCAAGAGCATGACGCTGCAGGCGATCGCCGGCCTGTTGTCGCCCGACGAAGGCACGATCGTGCTGAACGGCGAACCGCTGTTCGACGCCGCGCGCCGCATCGACGTGCCGACCCGCGAACGCCGCGTCGCGTACCTGTTCCAGGACTACGCGCTGTTTCCGCATCTGAACGTGCGCCAGAACATCGCGTTCGGGCTCACGCCGGGGTTGCGCAACCCGCGCGCGAAAGCAGTGCCGCCGGAAGTCGCGTACTGGCTGCAGGCGTTCGATCTCGAGGCGCTCGCAGGGCAGTATCCGTCGCAGCTGTCCGGCGGGCAGAAACAGCGCGTCGCACTCGCGCGCGCACTGGTCGCGCAGCCGCGAATCCTGCTGCTCGACGAACCGTTCGCGGCACTGGACGGCGCAATGCGCCAGCGCATGCGTCACGAGCTCGCCGAGCTGCAGGCGCGGCTCGATATCCCGATGGTGCTGATCTCGCACGATCCCGACGACGTCGCCGCGTTCGGCGACCAGGTCGTGCAGTTGAGCGAAGGACGCGTGCAGGCGGCGACGCCGCACGCCGAGTGGCCGACGCGCGTCGCCTGAGCGCGCGAGGCCGTGGTCGTGGCCGTCGTGGCAAGCACGTTGGAGCCTGAGAGAAGCCGCCAGCAGCGGCACAAGCGGAAAGCGGAAACGAAGCCGGCGCCGTACCGATACAGCGGCGACGCCGGCTTCGCTCCGTCCGTCACACAGCGGCCGAAGCGCGCCGGTGCGCCGCCGCTCAGCCCGTCACCGCAAGAATCACGCTCGACGCCTTGAACAGCGCGATCGCGCGCCGGCCGGCACCGAGCTGCAGCGCATCGACGCTGTCGTTGGTCACGACGGCCGTCAGCGTCCCGCCGCCGTCGAGCGCCAGGGTCACCTCGCTGTTCACCGCGCCCGCTGCGACGGTTTCCACCTGGCCGCGCAGCTGGTTCCGCGCGGACACCTTCAACGCGTGCTCGCCGTCGTCGGCCGCGAGCACGACCCAGGACGCCTTCACGAGCGCGCAGGCATCCGCGCCAACCTGCAGGCCGAGCGCATCGGCGCTCTCGTGCGTCAGCACGGCAACGACCGGCTGTCCGCCGGGCAGCGTGAGCGTGACCTCGTCGTTGACGGTGCCGCGCACGATTGCCGCGACCTTGCCGAACAACTGGTTGCGCGCGCTGGTCTTCATCCCGATCCGGCCGATCAGCGCCCAGTCGACGTCGAACCCGGCCACGGCCGCGCTCGCGGCCTCGATGAACCGGCGATGCTCGCGCTCGATCGTGCGGAACGCGGCGATCAGCGACGTCGCGCGCGGCGTCAGCGTCGTGCCGCCGCCGCCCTTGCCGCCCGTCGAACGCGCGACGAGCGGTTCGCCCGCGAGATTGTTCATCGTGTCGACGGCATCCCACGCGGCCTTGTAGCTGAGGCCGACGGCCTTCGCCGCGCGCGTGATCGACCCGGTGTCGCCGATCGCCGCGAGCAGCGCGATGCGCGTGGCGCCGCCGAGCGTCTGCTCGCCGGCGCGCAGCCACAGCTCGCCGCCCAGTTCGAGCGGTTCGGCGGACGGGGAAGAATGCGGTGCGTCGGTCATCGGGATACGTGCGGGAATTCGACCGGAACCGGAATCGGGCCGGAATCAGGCGGCCATTATAGTCGGCGCGTGCCGCTCAACCCGGCTTGCCGTCGAGCTTCGGCGGCCGCAGGCTGGCAAGCAGCGTCTCGGCGTCGCGCGCCGCGCGCTGCTCGAGCGCCGCGCCGTAGCCGCGCACGAAACCGAGCTGGTACGGCGGCGCCGCCAGTTTCTCGAGGTGGCGCAGCGCGACTATCGCGTCGTTGGCTTCGCCGAGCACGCTCTGCACGCGCGCGAGCGTCTTGACCGTCTCCGTGCGCGTGCGGCGCGACGCCAGCGACGCGAAGAACTCGAGCGCATAGCGCAACCGCTTCGCATCGATCCGCACCCGATGGCGCGCAGCCGTATCGAGCGACGTGAGCGATGGCGACGCGTACAGATGGCCGAACAGCCGCCGCACGCGCTTCGTCGCGTGGCGCCGCAGCGAGGGGGCGTCGTCTTCGGCGTGCGGCAGCGCAAGCGAGCCCAGCCATTCGAGCCAGCCGAGCGTCAGCCGCGCGTAGCGGGCCGAATGCAGCGCCTGCCGCAGCTCGCCCCGTGCCGCGACACACTGCGCGCGCGCGGCGTCGAGCGTGCCGTTCCATTCGCCGTCGCCGCCGTCGGCTGCGATCAGCGCGGGCAGGCTTTCGGTCGCGAACACGTCCCAGTCGCGCACCGTGCCGAGCAGCGCGGCAAGCCAGTGCATGTCCACGCCGAGCGTGTCCCGCCACTGGCGGTCGGCAAAGCGCGGGAAGAAGCGCATCAACGTACGGAGGCGGCGCAGCGCGACCCGCATCTGGTGCACGAATTCGGGATCGTCGTACTCGAGCACGCCGCCCTCGTTGCCCAGCCATTGCGCGGTGATGTCGCCTGACAACGCGAACAGCGCGGCGCGCTGCGTGCGCACGCCGGTCAGTTCGACGGGCTGCGCCTTGACGGGCCCGCTGGCGGCCGGCTCGGCCGCACACGCGCGATCGATCACGCTCGTCAGCTGGACGAATGCGGGCCACGCGCCGCTCAGTTCGCGCGCCGCGGCAAACAACGCGTGCAGCGCGGCCGTGCGCGCGGCCAGGGTTTCCCAGTCCGGCGCGGCAAGACGCAGTTCGACGTAGCGGCGCGGCGGCTCGTCGCCGCGATGCAACGTGACGTCATCGAGCGTCATCTCGACCACGACGCCGCTGTCGTCGGCCCACCGCCCGCGCCGCCGCTCGCTGACGAGGCGCAATGCCGACGATTCCGGCTCCATGCCGGCCTCCGGGCGCCCGGTCGTATCCGGTGCGACGCCGTCGACTTCGCCCGTCGCGGCGCCTGCCGCCTCGGGTACGGGCAACGGCATCGCGACGACGATGCCCGCATGCTCCGCGTCGAACAGTTCGCGCGCCGTGACCCCCGGCGCAAACACCTTCGTGCGCGACGCAACGACCCGCCTGCCATGCGCATTCGACTCGACCCACGTCCACCAGCTTGCGCCGGGGCTCGGCTCGGCCTCCTCGATCTGGCACGGCTCGATCGTCACGCGCTCATGGCCGCGACGCATCCGGACCTGCGGGCAGATCCGCCACGCGCGCACGAGTTCGGCGCCGAAATCACGCTGCGCGCCGCGAGCGCGACCTGCGGCCTTGGCCGGCCACCCTTCCAGCGACAGCGACAACACGATTTCCAGCACACGCGACATGGAGGCTCCTGCACATGAAGAAGCGCCGGCGGTCTTCCGATCGCGCCGGCGTCGTCCGTGAAGCTGCTTCCATAGTACACGCCGCAAAAACGCGCGGGCAACGATCTGGCCCTGTCGCCCTGTCGCAGGTCAAACGGCGTACTGCGCGAGGCCGTTGCCGAACGACCAGTTCTCCTTCAGCACCTCGACGAGACTGATGAATACGTCCTGCTGCCGCACGCCGGGCTGCTGCGCGAGGTTGTCCGTGATCGCCCGGTACAGCGCGCGCTTCTGCTCGAGCGTGCGTGTGTTGTTCGCGGTGATCTGGATCATCACGAGATCGTCGCTGCGTTCGATGTCGAGGTAGTGGCGGCCGTACACGAAGTTCTCGGCCGCATGCTCGGTGACGACCATGAAGATGTCGTCCTCGGGCACGTTGAACGTGTGCATCAGCGCGCGATGCACGCCGTCGACGAGCGCCGCGCGGTACGCGGCCGGTTTGCCTTCGCGGACTGCGATACGGGTGAATGGCATGGTCCTGCTCCTGTCGGTGAAGTTGACGTTGACGTTGACGAACGGAAACACAGCGTCAGGTTAGGTGCACCGAACTATAATGAACAGTCATTGATGAATATTTCATCCATTTACATCGAAAATGAAAGTCCTCGACCTCGATGCCGTACGCGCGTTCGTGCTGGTCGCCGATCTCGCCAGCTTCACGCGCGCCGCCGATGCGCTCGGCACCACGCAGTCGGCCGTGAGCCTGAAGCTGAAACGGCTGGAAGCGCACCTCGGCAAGCCGCTGCTCGCGCGCACGCCGCGTGTGGTCAAGCTGGCCGCCGACGGCGAGAATTTCCTGCCGGCCGCCCGCGCGCTGCTCGACGCGCACGACCACGCGCTCGGCGCGATCTCGGCCGGCACGCACCGGCTCGCGCTCGGCGTCAGCGAGCATGTCGCCGTGCCCGACCTGCCGGCCGTGCTCACGAGCCTGCATCGACAGGACCCGGGGCTGTCGCTCGAAATGCATCTCGGAACGTCGACGAACCTGCTCGCGCAATACGACGAACGCCGGTTCGACGCGGTGATCGTGCGGCACGAGCCGGGCGAAGACCCGCCGCGCGAAGACGGCACCTTGCTGTTTTCCGAGCCGCTCGCCTGGCTCGCCGCACCGGACTGGGCACCGCGTGCGGGCGAGCCGCTGCCGCTCGCGGTGCTGGCCGGCCCGTGCGGCGTGCGTGCGGCCGCGCTGCGCGCCCTCGATCACGCGGGGCGGCCGTGGCGAGAACGCTTTACGGGAGGCGGTGTCGCGGCGGTCACGGCCGCCGCTGCCGCGGGGCTTGCCGTCTGCCCGCTCGCACGGCGTGTCGCGCCGCGCACGCTGGTCGACGTCGGCGCGAAATTCGGGCTGCCGCCGCTGCCGCTGTCGCAGGTCGTGCTGTACTCGCGCGTGCGCGACCCACGCGCCGCCGCCGCGCTGCGCAGGTTTGCCGACAGCCTTGCAATCTCGGCGTAAACTGACGGGCTCCGCCGCCCGCAATCTCCAGAAGAATTCCAATGAAGCCCGAAGCCCGCAAGCACCTCCGTGCCAACCTGCTGATGCTCGCCGCCGCCGCGATCTGGGGTTCGGCTTTCGTCGCGCAACGCCTGAGCCTCGACGTGATCGGGCCGTTCCTGTTCACGGGGCTGCGCTTCCTGCTCGGCGCGCTGGTGCTGGTGCCGCTGCTGACGCTGAACACGGCGTCGCGCGCGCAGCTCGCGGCGATCCGCCGTGCGCCGGCGCTGCTGCTGCCCGGCCTCGCGCTCGGCGGGCTGCTGGCGGTATCGATATCGCTGCAGCAGATCGGCCTGCAGTACACGCGCATCGCCAACGCGGGGTTCATCAGCTCGCTGTACGTCGTGATCGTGCCGCTGATGGGTGTGTTCGCCCGTCACCGGATCGGCACGGGCACGTGGTTCGGCGCGCTGCTCGCGGCGATCGGCCTGTATTTCCTCAGTATCGACGAGCACTTCTCGGTGCTGTACGGCGACTGGTTCCAGCTCGCCGGCGCCGTGATCATCGCCGCGCACGTGATGGCCGTCGGCCATTTCGCCCGGCGCCACGATCCGCTCGTGCTCGCGTTCCTGCAATTCCTCGTATGCGGCGTGGCGTGTCTCGCGGTCGGCCTCGCCGTCGAGCCGGTCAGCGGCGCCATGCTGCGCGGCGCACTGCCGACGCTGCTGTACGGCGGCCTGTTGTCGGTGGGCGTCGGCTATACGCTGCAGGTCGTCGCGCAACGCGACGCCGCGCCCGCGCACGCAGCCGTGATCTTCAGCATGGAAGGCGTGTTCGCGGCGCTCGCCGGCTGGGCCGCGCTCGGCGAAACGCTGACGCTGCGCGCGCTCGTCGGCTGCGCGCTGATGCTGGCCGGCCTGCTCGCGTGCCAGTTGCTGCCGAACGGCGACGCCCGGAAAAAGGACGAGGACGCACTGCCGGCGTGACACGCACCGTCCCTATAATGGCGGTTCGCGTGACAACCACGCCAACCGCTTCCGACAGGCCCGCTCCGTGACGTCCACTTCCGTCGATCCCGCCGCCGACCTGCTGCGCGAACGCGCAGCGCACTACGCCACCCAGGCGGCGCTGTTCCTGCGCGACCAGGCGCTCTCCACCGCGTCGCACGACCTGCGCAGCCCGCTGAATGCCATGCATAGCTGGGCATACGTGCTCGAGCGCCAGCTCGCCAACGCCGATCCGAACCTGCAGCGCGCGCTCGCGGGCATCCGCACCGGGATCGACCAGCAGGTCGCGCTGATCGACGACGTGCTCGATGCGCCGCGCGCGGAAACGCGCACGCTCGCACTCGCGCCGCAGCCGTTCGCGCTGCGCGCGCTGCTCGACGACACGCTCGCGCTCGTCCGTTTCGCGCTCGCCGACGCACGACAGGTCACGCTCGACGCGACGCTGCCGGACGGCGAACCGTCGCTGACCGCCGACCGCGAACGCATCGCGCAGGCGCTCTGGACGATGCTGACGGTCGCGGTCGAAGCCAGCGCCGCCGGCGGCCGCGTGACGTTCGCGTGCGCGCGCGACGGCGTGCAGTTCACCGCGCGCGCCACATGCACCGTCAACGCCGACACGCTCGCCGATCCCGCGCAGCCGCACGCGTTCGAATCGTTCGCACGACGCGAGCTGCTGCGCGAGCGCGACGCGAAACGGGTCGCGTGGGCGCTTGCGCTCTGCCAGCGCGTCGCGCTCGCACACGGCGGCACGTTCTCGCACGACGCGTTCGCCGATGGCGCAACCGCCACCGTCACGTTCTCCGTCCCCGGCGAGGCGCCGGTGTAAGCCAGCGGCCGCCCGATACATTACGAATTCCTTTCTGGCTCTATACTGACGGGCCTGTCATAACCGGAGTGATTCTTTGTTACAGATCTTCGCGCTCATCGGCGCGTTGTTCCTGGTGGCCCTGAACGGGTTCTTCGTCGCGGCCGAATTCGGCCTGGTCAAACTGCGTGCCACGCGCGTCAAGACACTGGCCCGCAAGCACGGCCTGCGCGGCCGCATCCTCGGCATCGTGCACGGCCGGCTCGACGCGTATCTTTCCGCGTGCCAGCTCGGCATCACGCTCGCGTCGCTCGGCCTCGGCTGGGTCGGCGAACCGGCGTTCGCGCAACTGCTCACCCCGCTGCTCGACCTGATCGGCGTGCAGTCGGAGCGCGTCGTGCACCTGATCTCGCTGGTGTTCGCGTTCTCGCTGATCTCGTTCCTGCACATCGTCGTCGGCGAACTCGCGCCGAAGTCGATGGCGATCCGCCAGTCGGAGAAGGTCGGCCTGTGGGTCGCGCTGCCGCTCTATGCGTTCTACTGGGCGATGTACCCGGCAATCTGGGTGCTCAACAACAGCGCCAACGCGGTGCTGCGGCTCGCCGGGCTGTCGGCCGACCATGGCGGCGACGCGCACTACTCGACCGACGAATTGAAGCTGATCCTGCGCAGCCGCCGCAGCACGGCCGGCAACTCCGCGCAACCGGCGCGCGGCACGTACAGCAACGACGAGTGGAACACGCTCGCGCATTCGCTCGATTTTTCGTCGATGACCGTGTCGGACCTGATGCGGCCGGCCCATGAAATGATCGGCCTGCGCCGCGACCTGCCGCTGCCCGACAACATGGAGATCGTCGCGCGGCACCGCTTCAGCCGCTATCCGCTGTTCGAGGATGCGTCGCGCGAACAGGTGAGCGGGCTGATCCACCTGAAGGACCTGCTGCTCGCGCGTCACGCGGGCGCCGCGCTCGAAGACCTGTCCGACTACGTGCGCCCCGTGCAGTACGTGAAACCCGACACGCCGGCCCTCGACCTGTTCCGCCGTTTCCGCAAGGGCGCACCGCACTTCGCGCTGGTCGGCAACAAGGGCGAGAAGCCGATCGGCTTCCTGACGCTCGACAACCTGCTCGGCGCGCTGGTCGGCCAGATCCACGACGAGTTCCGCCAGGGCGACGCCGACTGGAGCCGCCTCGACGACGGCACGCTGATGGGCAAGGGCAGCCTGCCCGTCGTGTCGCTCGAACAGGCGCTCGGCATCGACATCGACGAAGGCCGCGCGGAATCGGTCGGCGGCCTCGTGATCCAGGCGCTCAGCGACCTGCCGACCGAAGGGCAGCGCGTGTCGTTCGACCGCTTCGACGTCGTCGTGAAGAAGATGAACGGGCCGCGCATCGTGCTCGTGCGCGTCTACCCGAAGATCGCGAAAGAGGCCGACGAATGACGGCCGCGCGTGGTTGCCGCCGCCGCACGCGATGAACGCGACGCTGCCGCGCTGCTGCGTGATCACGCCCGAGCCGGCGTCCGCGTCGGCCGCCGATTGCGCGGCGTTTCTCGACCGGCTGTCGGCCGTGCTCGCGCGCGGCGAGACGCTCGTGCAACTGCGCGTGAAATCGCTCGACGCAGCCGCGTTCGCGCGGCTCGCCGCCGCGGCGCTCGCGCGCTGCGGCGCGGCCGGCGCACACCTGATGCTGAACGGCCCGATCGATGCAGCCGGCGTGATGCGGCTCGACGGCGCCGGCTGGCATCTCGACGGCCGCGCGTTGCGCGCCGCCGCGCAGCGGCCGTTACCGGCCGGAAGATGGGTGTCCGCGGCCTGCCACACGCGCGACGACCTGCTGCTGGCCGCGCGCGCCGGCGCCGATTTCGTCACGCTGTCGCCCGTATTGCCGACGCTCAGCCATCCCGGTGCACCGACGCTCGGCTGGACGCAGTTCGGCACGCTGGCCGCCGAGGCCGCGATGCCCGTCTTCGCGCTCGGCGGCATGAAACGGTCCCACCTCGACGACGCACGCCGCCACGGCGCACACGGCATCGCGGGCATTCGCGGGTTCTGGTAGTCCAGGGATTTCCGGCGACGCAACCGGGCGCAAAGGCGCCCGGCCGTTCGGACATTACCGCCTCACGTCGTCATGCGTTCAGGTTCGGGCGCATTCCGCGCCACGCGCCGTCGTCGATGCGACGTGCATCGTGCGTGAGCGCATACCGGTTGACGTCACCCGTCAGCCACGCGACGAGCGAGTACGGCGGCAACTCCCCTTCATCGACCCGGTCGCGCGCACGCGCCGGCGTCTCGAACACGACCCGCCCTCTCGGCGCATCGAACGGCACCGCCTCGGGCGACAGGTTCAGCGCGATCGTCAGCGTCTCGTCGTCGGCGAGCCGCCATGACGCAAGCAGCGCGTCGGCATCGCCGTCGCCGTCCGACTTCAGCGCACGCGCATCCTGCGGCCGGCAATCGGACAACCTCGGCGCGATCAGCTTCGCGCGCACCGCCAGCGCCGACTGCACGAAATGCGCGCGATCGGCGTCGCGCGCGGTTTCGTCGAAGATCAACGGGATCTGCGGCGTGAGCAGCGACAGCGCAAGCGCGGCCAGACCGGCCTCCTGCCCGTGGTCGCCCTGCCCGCTGTCACGCCACGCGCCATCGGACAGCACCAGCGACGTCAACGACAGCCCGCTGTCGGCGGCCATGCCCTCGCCCGACCCGGCCGGCTGGAATGCGGCCCCGGCCGCGGTCAGCGCGCGGGCGAGCGTGTGGATCGACTGGTGCGCGGAAATGCCTTCATGAGCCGACGTGTCGCGGCCCGTCAGCCGGTGCAGCGCGCGTTCGCCGCACCCGTTCCACTGCGCATCGAAATGGGTATCGGCAAGATGCGCGGGATGCCGCTCGCTGCCGAGTACGAGATGGATGAGCCGGTCGGCCGGCACCGCCGCGCGCACGCGGTCCGCGATCTCGCGCAGCCACGACACGCCGATCCGGTCGGCTTCGCGCAGGCGCAGCCCGTCGCAACGGTACTCGTCGATCCAGTACAGCGCGTTGTCGCAGAAGAAATCGCAGACTTCCGGATGATCGAGCGCGAGCGGCGACGCCTGCAGCGGATCGTCGCGCGTATGGAAGAACGGCGCCGCGTAGTGGCGCAGCGCATCGGTACCGCTGCCGAAGCGCGCGTAGTCGAGTTCCAGCAGCACCGCGAGGCCGTAGCCGTGCGCATCGTCGATCAGCGCTTTCAACGCGTCGGGGCCGCCTTCGGCCGCGAGCGGCGCAAACGGCAGGCTGTCGTGCGGCGACGCGAGCAGCTCCAGCGCGGTCACGCCGAGGCGCGCGAGTTGCGGCAGGCGCCGGCGCACGCCGCCGAAGCCTCCCACCGCGTGCGGGCGAATCGCATAGAGCGAGATGTCTTCCCATGCGCGCCCGCGCCAGAACGTGTTGCGCCACGTGAACGCGCGCGGATCGACGACCTCGCTCGGGCCGTCGAGCCCCTCGGGTTGCGAGCGCGATGCGGGATCGGGAATCGATACCGTATCGTCGAGGCGATAGCGGTAAAGTGCCCCCGCGCCGCAATCGGCAAAGACTTCGAACCAGTTCGTGCCGGCGGCCGTCATCGGAACGAGCAACGGGCCGAAACCGGTATCGAGTTCGAGCTGGACCTGCGTGCTGCCCGGTGCCCACACGCGAAAATGCGTGCGCGGCGTCGCGCAGAGCGCGCCACAGGGCTGTGCGCCGAACGGCAGGCAGTGAATGTAGTGCTGCGCATACGGGTCGTGCGGACAATCGGACATCATGCGCTCCTCGTGCGTACCGAGCGGCATGGCCGCGCCAGCGGCGCGGCACATCGGGGCCCGGCATGCGACGGCCAGGCGGGGGGAGAAACGAGTATGCGCCGGATTCGCCATCACGATGCAACGTCCCCGGACATTATTAAATGCGAATCGACCCCTGGAAAACCCGCGGTCCGGCAAGCGCCGGCGAGGCAGGTAGCCCGCATACCGGAATGCCTGCTCGCCTTGTTGCACCGGCCGTGCACGCTTACGCTCTGCGCGATGCGCGTGGACATACCGTCCGCGCCCGACCCGAGGAACCCGCCATGTCGCTTCCCGCCAGTGCCGCCAAATTCGATCCGGCGCGCGCACACGAATACGCCGAGCAATCCCGCATCGCACTCGCCGGCTACGATGCCTGCCACGAACTCACCGCGTGCATGCTCGCATCCACAATCGCCACACCCGACGCGCGGATCCTCGTCGCGGGCGCGGGCGGCACGGGGCAGGAAATCTGCGTGGCGGCCGCGCTCGAGCCGGGCTGGCGGTTCACGGCCGTCGACCCGTCCGGGCCGATGCTCGCGCTCGCGCGCTCGAACGTCGAGGCCGCGGGCTGCGGCGCGCGCACGGCGTTCGTCGAGGACGGTGTCGATGCGTTGCCCGACACGCCCGCGTTCGACGGCGCGACGCTGATCGGCGTGCTGCATCACGTCCCGGGCGATGAAGCGAAGGCGGCGCTGCTGCAGGCGATCGCGCGGCGCCTGAAACCCGGCGCGCCGCTCGTGCTCGCCGGCAATCATCGCCGCTACGCGGACCACCCTCGCCTGCTCGACGCATGGCAGCAGCGCTGGCGCATGAAAGGCGCGACGCCCGACGCAGTGCGCGCGCAACTCGCGAAGATCCTGCAGGGCGCCGATCCGCCCGCGTCCGAGGAAGCCGTGTTCGCCCTGCTGCACGACGCGGGCTTCGATGCGCCGCTGCGCTTTTTCGCGAGCCTGTTCTGGGGCGCGTGGATCGCCGTCCGGCGCGCGTGATGGATCGGCGCGGTCGGCCAGACGCGGTCGGCCAGACGCGGTCGGCTAGACGCGGTCGGCCAGACACGTCGCGCCACGTCGCGCGACGCGTTTCGCTTGTGCGCCACCCGCGCTGGGTATGATGTCGTTCCCGCCCCCACTTCCGGCGTCGACATGCTCACCGTCCATCACCTGAACAACTCGCGTTCGCAGCGCGTGCTCTGGCTGCTCGAAGAACTGGATGTGCCGTACGAGATCGTGCGCTACGCGCGCGACCCGAAGACGATGCTCGCACCGCCCGAGTTGCGCGCGATCCATCCGCTCGGCAAGTCGCCGGTCGTCACCGACGAGGGCCGCGCGTACGCCGAATCGGGCGCGATCATCGAATACCTGGTCGAACGCTACGGCAACGGGCGCCTGGCGCCGCCGCCCGGCACGCCGGAGCGGCACGACTACACGTACTGGCTGCACTACGCGGAAGGATCGGCGATGCCGCCGCTGCTGCTCAAGCTCGTCGCGCTGCGGATCGCGCACGCACCGATGCCGTTCTTCGCGCGGCCGATCGCGCGCAAGATCGCCGACACGCTGCAGTCGGGCTTCGTCGATCCGCAGATCGCGCTGCATCTCGGTCATGTCGACGGTGCGCTGCAGCGCACCGGCTGGTTCGTCGGCGACAGCTTCAGCGCGGCCGACATCCAGATGAGCTTTCCGCTCGAGGCCGCGACCGCGCGCGGCGGCGATGGCCGGTTTCCCGCGATCGCGCGCTTTCTCGACGCGATCCACGCAAGGCCGGCCTACCGGCGCGCGCTGGAGCGCGGCGGCCCGTACGAACTGCTCAAATGACGCGGCGCACGACCGAGGCCCGCGTCAGCTCAGCAGTCCGGCTGCCACGTTGATCGACAGCCCGAGCACGGCCATGTTGAAGTAGAACGACAGGATCGACTGCGCGAGTACCGAGCGCCGCGCGGAGCGGTTCGCCAGCGACACGTCGGCCGTCTGCGACGCGACCGCGAGCGTGAACGCGAAATACAGGAAATCCCAGTAGTCGGGTTCCGGATTGCGGTCGGGAAAGCGCAGCGCGCGGTCGTTGGATGGCGAGCCGTAATAGAGGCGCGCGTAGTGCAGCGTGAAGATCGTCGGGATCAGGAACCATGCGCCGAACAACGTCGCGCCCGTCACCGCGTAATGGCCGAGCCCCGCGCGAAACCCGACGCCCTTGGCGGTCGCCAGTTCGATCGCGATCGCGGCCACGCTCGCGACCGTCGCGAGGCAGACGACCGTCAGCACGGTCGTCGCGCTTTCATCCTCGCGGATCGCGATTTCACGCACCTTGGAATGGTGCGCGGTGACCATGCGCACCCACATCAGCGCGAGATACAGCCAGATCGCGCAATCCCAGCCGATCAGCGCACGCACGGTCGGACGCAGCGGAAACGGCAGCAGCACCGCGCACAGCACACCCGCGACGAACGCCGCGACCATGCGCGGCCGGTTGCGTAATACCTGCGGATAAAACGTCATTGTGTGATTCCGAAAGCAGATGGAAAGGGTTCGGCCGACGCGCGGGACACCCCCGCCGCGCCGCACCGGTGGGTAGCGCCCCGATTATCGTCATTCCGTCGTGACGTGGCGATGGGCGCGAGCGCCTAAGATAATGGGATGACTGCCACCGCCCCCCTCTGCCACCATCCCGCGAATACGGCCGGCCGTGACTTCGTCGTCGGCGACCTGCACGGCTGCGTGGATGTGCTGCGCGCGCTGTTGCACGACACCCGCTTCGATCCGGCTCGCGACCGCCTGTTCTCGGTCGGCGACCTCGTCGACCGCGGCCCTGCATCCGAAACCACGCTCGATCTGCTCGACCGCCCGTGGTGCCACGTCGTGCGCGGCAATCACGAGGAGGTGCTGAGCCTCGTGGCGCGCGGCAAGCTGTCGCCCGACGCGTGGCGCGGAATCGGCGGCGACTGGGGCGCCGACCTGCCGGCGGAACGGCTGCACGCGCACGCGGCGCGCGTCGACGCGCTGCCGCTGGTGCGCGTGATCGGCGACGGCCCCGGGCGCTTCAACGTGCTGCATGCGGAATTCTTCGGCTCGGACGCCGATCTCGACACGGGCAACTATTCGCACGACGTGCGCGAACGGCTGATCTGGGGCCGCGATCTCGTCCAGGGGCTCGCCGATCCGGCGCGGCAGGCCGGGCTGTCGCTGACTTGCACCGGGCACACGCCGGTGCGCGCACCGCAGCGGATCGGCGCGCAGTGGTTCATCGACACGGGTGCGTTCGCACCGGCCGGGCGGCTCACGCTCGTCGAGCCGCGCACCGGGCGCACCTGGTCGATGACGCAGGCCGAGGCGCGCGAACGCCACGCGGGCGACTGGCCGTTGCCCTGATGCCCTGATGCCCTGATGCCTGCGAGCGAACGCTAGCCGACCTGGTTCAGTTCGAACACCGCATCGACGGCCGAGCCGTTCCAGTTGTATTCGAGGTAGGCCGCGTGATGGCAATCGCGCAGCAGCGCGGTGCGGAACGCCGCCAGGCACTCGCCGCGCGGGTCGCGCACCGACGGATAGACGATCCCCGCACCGCCGGCATTGCGCACCGCGCGGCCGAGCGCCTGCCCGGCGCTGTAATCGAGCGGGTGCAGCAACGCCGGATCGCGTTTCGGCCACGTGCGCACGTCAGCCACGTCGCCTTGCGCGATCACCGTATAGAGCCGCATCTGCTGGCGCATCGGCGGCTCCTTCGTCGCCGCCAGGAACAGCGCGCTGTGATAACGCGTTTCGGCGATCGCCGTATCGCGCGAGCGCGCGCAGTAGAACACGCCGTAGCTGCCGTCGGAAAAACGGCTGCCCTGCGGATTCAGGTGCGTGAACGCGGCCATGATCGGCCCCCAGCCCTGCCCGTAGCGACGTTCGGCGGGCGGGACGAGGTCGAGCGTGCCGACTTCGTTGCGAATGCGGTCGTTGGTCAGCGATTCGAGCGCGTAAAGCGCGTCGAAATCGTCCGCCGACGCAACGCGGTCGAACAGGTTGATTGCCGGAAAACGGGTGGGGATCACGCGATAGGCAGGCGCCCAGTCGACCGCGGTCGTGGGCCATTGTTGTGCTTGGATCGGCATCGTCACGCCCAGCCACCTCGCATCGCGTCGAGATATTGGCGGACGGCGACCAGATCGCCGACATTGCCGGCGAGCATCCGGTCGAGTGCGCGCTTGCCGCCGAACGGCGCGGCGTCGTTGGGCCGCTTGACCCACGCATCGGCCGCGGCCGGCTGCGGCAGCAGGATCTGCAACGCCTTGTAGATGCCGAGCAGCAGCGATAGCCGCTCGAGCGTATCGCGCGGCAGCCGTGCCGATTCCGGCGTGGCCTTCCACTTGAAGAACGTCGAACGGCCGGGCGACCCGAGCAGCACGATCTGTTCGTCGATCGTCAGTTCCCAGTCGCGCGCGATGTTGAAAAACGCACGCAGGCCGGCCGCCGACATCTGCGCGACCGAGGCCTGCGGCGGGGAGGAATGCGATTCGTAGGCGGGCTGTGACATGATCGTTAGTCTCGAAACGAATTTACTAACAAGATTAGTCCATTTTCGTATTTTTGCAAGGGTCGGCACCCGGCGACCGATTCACGCATCCGGCAAAAACGATATTTTTTGTCCATTCTGGACTCTGATTTTATTTTCTGCGTTAATGGCCGTGCGGACACCGCGCGCAGATGCGGCTCGGGTCCGTGAAACCGTGTCGCACAGAACCGGAAGCACCCCGCCAAGGAACGCACCATGAAGAGACTGATTGCCGCTGTTTCGATCGCCCTGCTCGCGGTATCCGCAGGCCCCGCCGTCGCGAAGGACTGGACCACCATCCGCTTCGGCACCGACGCCAGCTACGCGCCGTTCGAGTCGAAGGCGCCCGACGGCAAGCTCGTCGGCTTCGACATCGACCTCGGCAACGAGATCTGCGCGCGCCTGAAGGCGAAGTGCGTGTGGCTCGAGAACGATTTCGACGGGATGATTCCGGCGCTGAAGGCGAAGAAGTTCGACGCGGTGCTGTCGTCGATGTCGATCACGCCGCAGCGTGCGCAGCAGATCGGCTTCACGACGAAGATCTACAACCAGCCGACGCGGCTCGTCGTGAAGAAGGGCTCGCCGCTGCTGCCGACGGCCGAATCGCTGAAGGGCAAATCGATCGGCGTCGAGCAGGGCACGACGCAGGAAACGTACGCAAAGGCGTACTGGGGCAAGCAAGGCGCGAACGTCGTGTCGTACCAGAACCAGGACGGCGTGTACGCGGACCTGACCTCGGGCCGCCTCGACGCGGCGCTGCAGGATGAAGTACAGGCCGCGATCGGGTTCCTGAAATCGTCGCGCGGCGCGAACTACACGTTCGTCGGCCCGGAGCTCGTCGACGAGAAGGTGCTCGGCATCGGCGCCGGCATCGGGCTGCGCAAGGAAGACACCGACCTGAAGGCGAAGATCGACGGCGCAATCCTCGACATGGTCAAGGACGGCACCTACAAGCGGCTCGCGTCGAAGTACTTCGACTTCGACATCTACGGCGGCTGAAACGGCGTCGCGCGCGTACGGGCGCCACTCCCGTCGCGCGCGTCCGACCGCCCCTCCCCTCACCACCGGACGGCAACGGCATGACGCCGTTTGCCGTCGCATCGAATGCATCATCCGTCGCACGCGCGGCAAGACCCTCGCGCTTCATTCGGATTGCAGATCAATCGTTCGCGGCGACGATGCCCGGCGCGAACGGATATCGTGCGGCTTCGGTCAATAGGCGAAGACCGGGCGTCGAGGTACCGGCGCCCGAGCGCACATGCCCTTGCGAATCGGGTTCGCGTGCAGGAAAGTACCGACCCGGCGTGGATGACCGGCAATCAGCCGGATCCGCCTCGCACCGGGCGCGGAGAGATGGCCTGTCGATGCATGCCGGCCGGCCGAGAGAGCGACATGCGACCGGCGATGCTCAGCATCACTGCGATCGCGGCCTGCCGGCCGCGGCGTGTGGCGATCGCTCATTTTTCTACCCCGTGTCAGTCTGATGGTTGTTCCGGCAACCGGACCAGGCCGGTGCCCCGACGATCAGGCGACGACGCTCCGTGCTCGCCGGAACGCGGCTGTTGCGCCGCGCTCCGCCGCCGCATCCCCGCGGACCGTGTCCTGGCCGGTACTGACAGGGTTCGCTGCCGAACCGGACGGACCGTGCATCGTCGACTTTCGCACGCCCACTTTCGCAAGGAGCGGGCCAGCTTCGCGCGAGCCCGTCCGGACAAGGGGCCGGCCGGGCAGCGTGGCGGCCGGAACGGGTACCGAATGCGGGAAGTTACGAAACTGAAACACGCGGCGCGCGGCACGCGCGGGCCACGTGGCGGCCCTGGCTTGCCGGATAAGGCTGAACAATGAAGCACGGCATTTTTACCGATGGACGGCCGGCCGTTCACGCCGATTCGCCGCGAAAATTCGCATGGCCGCCGACGCGAAATGTTTCACGCGCTTTACATGTCGCCGGCAGCACGCGGGCCGCGGGTTGCCGCGCCATCCATCCGCCGGTGCCGGACCGGCCGGGCGCACGGCTATACTGCGAAACCGGCGCGCGTCGTGTCCGCATCGGCGCCTCCGGCCGGCGGATGCCGTGCCGCACGACGACGCTACACACCGCCACACACGCCGCCCCACCGCCCGAACGATCGCCCCGCCGATGATCCGTACCCTCTATATCGCCGAACGCGCCAGACTGATTCGCTTTGGTGTGTCGGGCCTCGGTTCGACCGCGCTGCATGCGTTGATCGCGGCCGCGATGTTCGCGCTGTTCGACGCGACGCCCGTGACCGCGAACGCGGTCGCGTTCGCCTGCTCGACCGCGTTCTCGTATCTCGCCAACACGCTGTGGAGTTTTTCGTCGCCCGTGACGTGGGGCAACTTCATGCGCTTTCTCGCCGTCGCGATGGTCGGCCTCGTCGTGACGATGCTGCTTGCGCACGGCGCCGTGGCGCTCGGGCTGGCGCGCGCGTGGAGCGTCGTCGCGGTCGTGCTGTGCGTACCGCCCGTCACGTTCGTGCTGCACCGGCTCTGGACCTATCGCTGAACCGGCTCACGCGTCGCACGTGCACCGCTCAGCCGACCCGCTGATGCCCCGCGTCGCCGGACGGCGCGCCGTCGTGCCCGCCGTTGTCGCCGTTCCCGCCGTTGTTGTCGTGATCGTTCAGCCCGTGCTCGATCATCATCCGGTAGAGCGTCACGCGCGAAATGCCGAGTTCGGCGGCAGCCTTGTTGATCCGGTGATCGTTGCGCAGCAGCGCATTCTCGATCGCGGTGCGCTCGGCGAGCGCCCGCGCCTGTTCGAGCGTCACGGGTTCGGTTTCGCCCGGCGTATCGAGCCCGAGATCGTGCGGCGTCAGCAACCGGCTCTCGGCCATCACGATCGCGCGCCGCACGCGGTTGATCAGCTCGCGCACGTTGCCGGGCCACTCGTAGCGCCGCATCGCGTCGAGCGCGGCCGACGTGAAGCCGCTGATCTTGCGGCCGCTATCGGCCTTGTATTTCTGCAGTACGTAGTGCGCGAGGATGTCGATGTCCTTGCCGCGCGCGCGCAGCGGCGGCTCGTGGATGCGCAGCACGCACAGGCGGTGATACAGGTCGGCACGAAAGCGCCCGGCCTCGACCGCGCCGTCGAGATCCACGTGGGTGGCCGAGATGATCCGCACGTCGACTGGAATCGATTCCTGCCCGCCGAGCCGCTCGATCTTCCCTTCCTGCAGGAAGCGCAGCAGGCTCGCCTGGCTTTCGACCGGCATGTCGCCGATTTCGTCGAGAAACAGCGTGCCGCCGTTCGCCGATTCGATCCGGCCCGCGCGCCGCTGGTTCGCGCCGGTGAACGCGCCGCGCTCGTAGCCGAACAGTTCCGACTGCAGCAGGTGATGCGGAATCGCGCCGCAATTGATCGCGATGAACGGCCCCTTGCCGCGGCCGGAACGCTCGTGAATCGCGAGCGCCGTCAGCTCCTTGCCGGTGCCCGACTCGCCCGAGATGAACACGCTCGCGTCCGTCTTCGCGACCTTGCGGATCGTGCTGAACAGCTGCTGCATCGCCTCGCAGTTGCCGATCATCCCGTGTTCGCCGATCGACGCCGCGTAGGCCGCGCCATCGACGCGATCGAGCGCGGCCATCCCGCGCGCGTGGCCGAGCACGTGCGAAATCCACTCGTACGGCAACGGAAGGGTCACGTAGTCGAAGCAGTAGCTGCGGATCAGCTCGCGCACGGCCGGGCCGATCGTGACACCGGCCTGGGCGATGGAAATCCAGCCGATCGACGGCTGGCTCAGGCACGCCTTCAGCGCGGGATACTCGCGCGACGTGAACCCGGAGAAATCGACCAGCCCGGCGGCAACGCTCACGCCGGACGTCATGTTCTGCGCGGCGCCGGCGGTCTTCGCGACGGAGATTTCCCAGCCCAGCCCGCGCAGTTGCGCAAGCAACGGCTCGTCGGGCGAACGCATGATCACGAACAGCTTGCGTCCATCCTCGGGCGCGGTGACGGACACATGCGTCATCTCGGGCACCGTGTGCCCGTTTGCCTCAGGTGACCTAGCAACCATCGTTGTTCCCCGCTTGGCATTGGTATCGCGCGCCCGGCTCGCCGCCGCTTGCGACGAACCTCCATCGAACCGACATATTGGCCGCATTTCCGTCCGAATAAAATCCCCTCGTGCATGAATCGCGCGTGAGGTGGACAGTGTCATCAACGGTATATCGATGTGGCCGGCGCGCGGCTAGATGGGTGTTATCCCGGTGGCGTGCGCGGCGCGCGCGGTCCACGGGCGGCCACGCGACGCGCAAAGCCGCGCCGGTGCTGGCGCACGGCGTTCGCGGGCGATGCGGCACCGACAGGATCGGCCCGGCC
>NZ_ASSI01000003.1:0-2273 GCF_000466765.1 Burkholderia sp. AU4i
CGGTCGCCGCGGAAGCGCCCGCACCGGAACCCGCGCAAGCTGCCGCCGCCGCGGCCGCAGCGCCTGCCGACATGCCGGCAGCCGACGCGAAGGTGCCGGACCAGGCCGCCGCGCAGCCCGCCGAGATGCCGGCGTTGTCCGATCCGGCGCAAGGATTGCCGGCGGCTCCGGCCGACCAGCAGGCCGCCCCGGCCGCACCGGTCTTGCCGGCTCCGGCAGTCATCTCGACGAGCACGTCGTCGTAAGCACGCGGGTCTGGCTCCGTGCGCCGGAATGGCGGCGCACGGGGTCCGTCTGGACCCGAGGCCCGACGGTCGTTTCCTGTTTGACGGGTGTTGATCCCATCCCCGAGGTCAACACCTCTTTTTGCCTGACGAGGATGCAAGGAGGCCTCAATCATGAGGATCTTTTTGGTCGCTCTGTTGTTGTACAGCGCACAAGCCGCAGCACAGGCGGTATTTCAGAACCCGGCGGTCTTCGTGATCCTGGGCGAGCAGACCGCGGCAAACGCCACGAGCGTCGCGCAGGCGCTGACGACGCTCGGTCGCGCCGACAACACGGCGTGCGCGCCGATGATGATGATCGGCGATCCGCAGATGATCTACATGATGCCGGAGGAGGGTCACGCACCGTCGTGGCAATCGCCGGTGTATGGCCGAGGCGCGCCGTTCGAGGCGCAGAGGGGGCCGACGCCGACCGGCAAGACGGTCGGCGCGATGCAGCATGCCGAGGACATGCAGACGCAGCCGTGGAGCGACGGCAGCGCGATCACGCAGAAGATCGCGGGCGATGCGAGCGTGACGGCGGCGGACCAGGTGAGCGGCTGGCAGCGCAACGGGCTCAACTCGATCGAGACGGCACGTGCGACGGAAGTGACGGTGAACGGCAAGACCTACCGTGCCTATCGTGATGACCTCAACGGCTCCGCGAAGCCGGCCGTCGAGCCGCAGATCTACACGCAGCGCGTCGTTTTCTGCCGATAACGAACGTCAGTCCGAGACGGCCCGGCGCCGCGTCGCGGGACCACGGTGCCCCGCTCCACGCGATCCGGCAACGGCCGTTTCGACAACCAACCCAAGCCACGAGGTCATCGTGAACTATTGCTGCCAGATCAGGGTGTCGGGCCCGCAGGATCTCGAACGCGATGCGGGGACGGCGCCGTTCATTGCCGTGCGGCGCAACCATGTCGTGCCGTCGCGGCCGCTCGTCTACCTGTCGCAGCAGCACGACGCCGCGCTCGTCGACTGTCTCGCGTCGCGCGGCTGGGACGTGTGGCGCGCGAAAACCGTTGCGGACGCACTGAATCTCGTCAGGGCGAACCGTCTGCATGCGGGCATCGTCGATTTCGGCAGCTTCGCGTCGCCCGACGTCACGTCGTTCGAGGCGCTGCTGCGCGACCCGCGCGTCGGCTGGCTCGCGTTCGCCGACGACGAGCGGCTGCGGGATATTTCCATCGCGCGCCTGATTCGCCACTGCTGTTTCGATTACGTGCGCAACGCGACTGCATACACGACGATCGGCTATCTGGTTGGCCATGCATACGGGATGCTGAGGCTCGCGGACGGCGGCCCCGACGCCGATGCGGCGCCCCCCGGCGGCACGATGATCGGCTCGTGCGACGCGATGCGCCGGCTGTTCGCGACGATCCGCAAGGTCGCGAATACGGAGGCGACCGTTTTCATCGCCGGTGAGTCCGGCACCGGCAAGGAGCTGACGGCGGCGGCGATTCACCAGCAGTCGTCGCGCGCCGACGCGCCGTTCGTCGCCGTGAACTGCGCGGCCATTCCGTCGACGCTGCTGCAGGCCGAACTGTTCGGCCACGAGCGCGGCGCGTTCACGGGCGCGCACCAGCGCAAGATCGGCCGTATCGAGGCCGCGCACGGCGGTACGCTGTTTCTCGATGAAATCGGCGACATGCCGTTCGAGAGCCAGGCGAGCCTGCTGCGCTTCCTGCAGGAAGGCACGATCGAGCGCCTCGGCGGGCACGCGTCGATTCCGGTGGACGTGCGGATCGTGTCGGCGACCCACGTCGATCTCGAGGCCGCGATGCAGGCGGGGCGGTTCCGTGCCGACCTGTACTACCGCCTGTGCGTGCTGCGCATCGACGAACCGCCGCTGCGCGTGCGCGGCCGCGACATCATGCTGCTCGCCGACCATGTGCTGCGGCGCTATCGCGGCGACAATGCGCAGCGGATTCGCGGCTTCATGCCGAGCGCGGTCGAAGCGATCCACAACTATCCGTGGCCGGGCAACGTGCGCGAGCTGATCAACCG
>NZ_ASSI01000004.1:0-3479 GCF_000466765.1 Burkholderia sp. AU4i
CGACCGCGATTGCAGTCAAAGCGTGTTTTTGCATCATCACTGTCCCTTGTTGCCTTCGTCGCCGTTGCCCGGCTTCTCTTCGTGGTGCGAGTGCTCCTGAGCCAGGCGCAGCGCCTCGTCGACGTCTTCCTTCTCGCCGCTGAAGATCGCGCGGATCTTCACGAAGAACATCGGGATCATGAAGATCGCGAGGAACGTCGCCGTGATCATCCCGCCGATCACGCCCGTACCGATTGCGTGCTGGCTGGCCGAACCCGCGCCGTTGCTGATCGCGAGCGGCATCACGCCGAGAATGAACGCGAGCGACGTCATCAGGATCGGACGCAGCCGCAGGCGCGCCGCTTCCAGCGCGGCCTCGATCGGCCCCATCTTCTCCGTCTGCTGCAGTTCGCGCGCGAACTCCACGATCAGGATCGCGTTCTTCGCGGACAATCCCACGGTAGTCAGCAGGCCGACCTGGAAGAACACGTCGTTCTCGAGGCCGCGCATCGTCGCCGCGAGCAGTGCGCCGATCACGCCGAGCGGCACCACCATGATCACCGAGAACGGGATCGACCAGCTTTCATACAGTGCCGCGAGACACAGGAACACGACGAGGATCGAGATCGCATACAGGATCGGCGCCTGCGAGCCGGACTGGATTTCCTGGAACGACAGGCCGGTCCACGAATAGCCGATACCGACCGGCAGCTTCTTCACGAGCCCTTCCATCGCGGCCATCGCCTGACCGGTCGACTTGCCCGGTGCGGCCTGACCCTGGATTTCCATCGCCGACACGCCGTTGTAGCGCTCGAGCTTCGGCGAACCGTACGTCCAGTGACCGGTCGCGAACGAGCTGAACGGCACCATCCCGCCCGATCCGTTGCGCACGTACCAGATGTTCAGGTCTTCCGGCGTCATCCGGAACGGTGCATCCGCCTGCACGTACACCTTCTTGATCCGGCCGTCGGTATCCAGGAAGTTGTTCACGTACTTCGATGCCCATGCGATCGAGAACGTCTGGTCGATCGCATCCGCCGTCACGCCGAGCGCATTCGCCTTCTCGCGGTCGATGTCGACCTTGTACTGCGGCGTATCGTTCAGGCCGTTCGGGCGCACGCCCTGCAGCGTCGGATCCTTCGAGGCCATCCCGAGCAGCTGGTTACGCGCGGCCATCAGCGCATCGTGGCCGAGACCGGCGTTGTCGGTCAGTTCGAAGTCGAAGCCGGCAGCCGTACCGAGTTCAGGAATCGACGGCGGGTTGAACGGGATCACCACGGCGTCCTTGTAACCCGAGTAGCGCCCGAACATCCGGCCGATCAGCGCCTGCACCTTCTGGTTCGCATGCTGACGCTGCGAGTAGTCCTTCAGGCGAACGAACACGAGACCGGAGTTCTGGCCACGGCCCGCGAAGCTGAAGCCGTTGACCGTGAACGCCGATTCGACGATTTCCTTCTCGTCCTTCAGCAGGTAATCGGAAATGTTCGCGAGCGTCTTCGCGGTCGTTTCCTGCGTCGAACCCGACGGCGTCTGCACGATCACGAACATCAGGCCCTGGTCTTCATCGGGCAGGAACGACTTCGGCAGGCGCACGAACAGCAGGCCAACCGCGACGATCACGACCAGATAGATGATGAGCCAGCGGCCCGAGCGCTTGATCACGTGGTGCACGCCGACGTGGTACTTGTCGCGGCTGTTGTTGAACGTGCGGTTGAACCAGCCGAAGAAACCCTTCTTCTCTTCGTGATGCCCTTGCGGGATCGGCTTGAGGATCGTCGCGCACAGCGCCGGCGTCAGGATCAACGCGACGAGCACCGACAGCACCATCGCCGACACGATCGTCAGCGAGAACTGCCGATAGATCGCGCCGACCGAACCGCCCGAGAACGCCACCGGCACGAACACCGCCGACAGCACCAGCGCCACGCCGACGAGTGCGCCGGTGATCTGGCCCATCGCCTTGCGGGTCGCCTCCTTCGGTGACAGGCCCTCTTCGGCCATCACGCGCTCGACGTTCTCCACCACCACGATCGCATCGTCGACCAGCAGGCCGATCGCGAGCACGAGGCCGAACATCGACAGCGTGTTGATCGAGAAGCCCACCATCGACATGATCGCGAACGTGCCGAGCAGCACGACCGGCACCGCGATCGTCGGGATGATCGTTGCCCGCAGGTTCTGCAGGAACAGATACATCACGAGGAACACGAGCACGATACCTTCGAGCAGCGTCTTGACCACTTCCTCGATCGACAGCTTCACGAACGGCGTCGTGTCGTACGGGTACTTCACGACGAGGCCGTGCGGGAAGAACGGTGCCAGTTCGTCGATCTTCGCGCGCACGGCCTTCGCGGTTGCGAGCGCGTTCGCGTTGGTCGCGAGCTGGATACCGAGTGCCGCGGTCGGCTGACCGTTGTACTTCGTGTCGAAGTTGTAGTTTTCGCCGCCGAGGCCGATCTGCGCGACGTCCTTCAGGCGAACCTGCGAGCCGTCCTGGTTGACCTTCAGCAGGATGTTGCCGAACTGCTCGGGCGTCTGCAGCAGCGTCGATTCGGTGATCGTCGCCTGCAGCATGGTGCCCGGCTTCGCCGGCGTGCCGCCGATCTGGCCGCCCGCGATCTGCACGTTCTGCGCGGTGATCGCGGAGCTGACGTCGACCGGCGTGAGGCCGTAGTTCGTCAGGCGGTTCGGGTCGAGCCAGATCCGCATCGCGTACTGCGAGCCGAACAGCGTGACGGTACCGACGCCGTTCAACCGGCTGATCGGATCCTTCACGTGCGACGCCACGAAGTTCGCGAGGTCGTACTTGTTCATGCTGCCGTCTTCGGAGTTGAAGGCGAGCACCAGCAAGAAGCTGCTGCTCGACTTCGTCACCGAGAGGCCGAGCTGCTGCACGACCTGCGGCAGGATCGGCGTCGCGAGCGACAGCTTGTTCTGCACCTGGACCTGCGCGATGTCGGCGTTGGTACCCGGCGCGAAGGTCAGCGTGATCGTCGCGTTGCCCGAGTCGTCACTGGTCGACGACATGTACAGGAAGTTGTCGAGGCCGCTCATCTGCTGCTCGATCACCTGCGTTACCGTGTCTTCCACCGTCTTCGCGGAAGCGCCCGGGTAGTTCGCGGTGATCTGGATCGATGGCGGTGCGATCGTCGGATACTGCGAGATCGGCAGCGTGAAGATCGCCGCAACCCCGGCCAGCATCAGGATGATGGCGATCACCCACGCGAAGATCGGGCGATCGATAAAAAACTTTGCCATGAAACAGGCTCCCTGTTATTGCGCGCTCGAAGCAGCGGCAGCACTCGCCGGCGCAGCGCCCGATGCGGCAGCACCGGAAGCGGCAGCGGCGCCGGAACCGGCGGCAGCCGGCGCGGCGGACGCGGCAGCCGCACCCGACGCGGCATCGGCCGCCGGTGCGAGCTGCGCGGGAACCGTCTTCACGGTCGCACCAGATCGGAAGAGCACACGTCTGAACTCCAGTCACCGTACGTAATCTCGTA
>NZ_ASSI01000005.1:0-3401 GCF_000466765.1 Burkholderia sp. AU4i
CGGGTGCGACCGTGAAGACGGTCCCCGCCCAGCTCGCACCGGCGCCGGACGCCGCGTCCGGCACACCGGCAAGCGCCGCGAATGCGTCCGGCGCGGCGCCGGCGAGCACCGCCGCCAATGCTGCCGCGAGTTCGACCGCTGCGTCGTCCGCGCAATAACAAGGAGTCCGTTTCATGGCCAAGTTTTTTATCGATCGCCCGATCTTCGCGTGGGTGATCGCGATCGTGCTGATGCTAGCCGGCGTCGCATCGATCTTCAAGATGCCGATCGCGCAGTATCCGACGATCGCACCGCCGACGATCCAGATCCAGGCGAACTATCCGGGCGCTTCCGCGAAGACGGTGGAAGACACGGTGACGCAGGTGATCGAGCAGCAGATGAGCGGCCTCGACAACTTCCTGTACATGTCGTCGACCAGTGACGACTCGGGCAACGCGACGATCACGCTGACTTTCTCGCCGGGCACGAATCCGGACGTCGCGCAGGTGCAGGTGCAGAACAAGCTGTCGCTCGCGACACCGAACTTGCCGCAGGTCGTGCAGCAACTCGGCATGCAGGTCACGAAGTCGAGCAGCAACTGGCTGATGTGGTTCGCGTTCAACTCCGAGGACGGCAGCATGTCGAAGGAGGACCTGACGAACTACGTGGCGTCGCACGTGCTCGATCCGCTCAGCCGCGTGAACGGCGTCGGCCAGACCCTGCTGCTCGGTTCGCAGTTCTCGATGCGCATCTGGCTCGATCCCGTCAAGCTGACCAACTACAGCCTCACGCCGACCGACGTGTCGGCGGCGATCTCGCAGCAGAACGTGCAGATCGCGGGCGGCCAGATCGGCGGCACGCCGGCGAAGCCGGGCACCCTGCTGCAGGCGACGATCACCGAATCGACGCTGCTGCGCACGCCCGAGCAGTTCGGCAACATCCTGCTGAAGGTCAACCAGGACGGCTCGCAGGTTCGCCTGAAGGACGTCGGCCGCGCGGCGCTCGGTTCGGAAAACTACACGTTCGACACGAAGTACATGGGGCAGCCGACGGCCGGTCTCGGCATCCAGCTCGCGACGGGCGCGAACGCGCTCGCGACCGCGACGGCGCTGCGGGCCAAGGTCCAGGAGCTGTCGAAGTACTTCCCGCACGGCCTCGTCGTCCACTATCCGTACGACACGACGCCGTTCGTGCGCCTGTCGATCGAGGAAGTGGTCAAGACGTTGCTGGAAGGTATCGTGCTCGTGTTCCTCGTGATGTACCTGTTCCTGCAGAACCTGCGGGCGACGATCATCCCGACTATCGCGGTGCCGGTCGTGCTGCTCGGCACGTTCGCGATCATGGGCCTCGTCGGCTTCTCGATCAACACGCTGTCGATGTTCGGCCTCGTGCTCGCGATCGGCCTGCTGGTCGACGATGCGATCGTGGTGGTGGAGAACGTCGAGCGCGTGATGGCGGAGGAGGGCCTGTCGCCGAAGGAGGCGACCCGCAAGGCGATGGGCCAGATCACCGGCGCACTCGTCGGCGTGGCGCTCGTGCTGTCGGCGGTGTTCGTGCCGGTGGCGTTCTCGGGCGGTTCGGTCGGTGCAATTTATCGCCAGTTCTCGCTGACGATCGTGTCGGCGATGGTGCTGTCGGTGCTCGTCGCGTTGATCCTGACGCCGGCGCTGTGCGCGACGATCCTCAAGCCGATCCCGCAAGGGCATCACGAAGAGAAGAAGGGCTTCTTCGGCTGGTTCAACCGTACCTTCGACCGCAGCCGCGATCGTTATACGGGCGGCGTGAACCACGTGATCCGGCGCTCGGGGCGCTGGCTCGTGATCTACCTGGCCGTGTTCATCGCGGTCGGCGTGATGTTCGTGCGCCTGCCGAAGTCGTTCCTGCCGGACGAAGACCAGGGCTACATGTTCATGATCGTGCAGACGCCGTCCGGTTCCACGCAGGAAACGACCGGCAAGACGCTCGACAACATCAACACGTACCTGACCACGACCGAGAAGGATGTGGTCGACTCGGTGTTCACGGTCAACGGCTTCAGTTTCGCGGGCCGCGGCCAGAACGCGGGCCTCGTGTTCGTGAAGCTGAAACCGTACGAGCATCGCCAGCGCTCCGACCAGAAGGTGCAGGCGCTGATCGGCCGGACCTTCGCGCACTACTCGCAGTACAAGGACGCGATGGTGATCCCGTTCAACCCGCCGTCGATTCCCGAACTCGGTACGGCTGCCGGCTTCGACTTCGAGCTGACGGACAACGCCGGTCTCGGCCACGAGGCACTGATGGCCGCGCGCGGCCAGTTGCTCGGAATGGCCGCGAAGGATCCCACGCTGGCGCTCGTGCGCCCGAACGGCCTGAACGATACGCCGCAGTACACGGTCGACATCGACCGCGAGAAGGCGAACGCGCTTGGCGTGACGGCTGCGGCGATCGACCAGACGTTCTCGATCGCGTGGGCGTCGCAGTACGTGAACAACTTCCTGGATACGGATGGCCGGATCAAGAAGGTGTACGTGCAGGCGGATGCACCGTTCCGGATGACCCCGGAAGACATGAACATCTGGTACGTGCGCAACAGCACCGGTGGCATGGTGCCATTCAGCGCGTTCTCGACCGGCCACTGGAGCTACGGGTCGCCGAAGCTCGAGCGCTACAACGGCGTATCGTCGATCGAGATCCAGGGGCAGGCTGCGGAGGGCAAGTCGACCGGCCAGGCGATGGCCGCGATGGAAGCACTCGCGAGCAAGCTGCCGGAAGGTATCGGCTACTCTTGGACGGGCTTGTCGTTCCAGGAAATCCAGTCCGGCTCGCAGGCGCCGATCCTGTACGCGATCTCGATCCTCGTCGTGTTCCTGTGTCTCGCGGCTCTGTATGAAAGCTGGTCGATCCCGTTCTCGGTGATCATGGTGGTGCCGCTCGGCGTGGTCGGCGCGCTGCTCGCGACGATGCTGCGCGGCCTCGAGAACGACGTGTTCTTCCAGGTCGGGCTGCTGACGACCGTGGGCCTGTCCGCGAAGAACGCGATCCTGATCGTCGAGTTCGCACGCGAGTTGCAGGCGAACGAGAACATGGGGCCGGTGCGCGCGGCGATCGAGGCGGCACGCCTGCGGCTGCGTCCGATCCTGATGACGTCGCTCGCATTCATGCTCGGCGTGCTGCCTCTTGCGATCAGCAACGGCGCGGGTTCGGCGAGCCAGCATGCAATCGGCACGGGCGTGATCGGCGGGATGATCACGGCGACGTTCCTCGCGATTTTCATGATCCCGATGTTCTTCGTGCGGGTTCGCGCGATCTTCAGCGGCGAGACGGAAAACGTCGACGATGCCTGGCGTCTCGTGCAGGGCGACCTGCAGCGCGGTCACGGCGACGCACACGATTCGAAGGGGCAGTAACGATGCAAAAACATGCTTTGACTGCAATCGCGGTCG
>NZ_ASSI01000006.1:0-31970 GCF_000466765.1 Burkholderia sp. AU4i
CTCGGTGCCGCTCGCGAGCGGCTGGTGGGACGGCCTCTCCGTGATGCGCGAATATGCGGTGCGCAGCGACGATTTCTGGCGCGAAGCGATCCGTCACGTGTCGCTCGCGGGCGGCTCGGTGGCCGCCGCGCTCGTCGCGGGCGTGCCGCTCGGCATCGCCTGCGCGCGCATCGCGGCGGTGCGGACCGTCGCGATGCCCGTGCTCAATATCGTGCAGACGATCCCCAGCATCGCGATGTACGGGCTGATGATGGCCCCGCTCGGGCTGCTGGCCGCACACGTGCCGCTCGCGGCCGCGCTCGGCATTCGCGGCATCGGCGTCGCGCCGGCCGTGCTCGCGCTGTTCCTGTATTCGCTGCTGCCGATCGCGTCGAGTGTCGTGGTCGGGCTCGGACAAGTGCCGCCGCACGTGACCGAAGCGGCGCGCGCGATGGGCATGACGCGCGCGCAGCGGCTGCTGCATGTCGACCTCGTGCTCGCGCTGCCGGTGATCCTGAGCGGCGTGCGCATCGTGCTCGTGCAGAACATCGGGCTGACCGCGGTCGCCGCACTGATCGGCGGCGGCGGCTTCGGCACCTTCATCTTCCAGGGGATCGGGCAATCGGCCGCCGATCTCGTGCTGCTCGGCGCGATTCCGACGATCGCGCTCGCGCTGGTGGCCGCCGTCATATTCGAAGCCGCGACCACGCTCGCGAAGGGGCGTACAGGATGATCGAGATCGAACGTGCAGGCAAACGCTTCGGCGATGTCGTCGCCGTCGACGACGTTTCGCTGACGATGCAGCGCGGCACGATCACCGCGCTCGTCGGTGCGTCGGGCAGCGGCAAGTCGACGCTGCTGCGCATGATCAACCGGCTGATCGCCCCCACCAGCGGCACGATCCGCATCGACGGCGTCGATACGGCGACCGTCGCGCCCGAACAGCTTCGGCGCGGCATCGGCTACGCGATCCAGGGGCACGGACTGTTTCCGCACTGGAGCGTCGCGCGCAACATCGCGACCGTGCCGCGCCTGCTCGGCTGGCCGGCCGCGCGCATCGACGCGCGCGTGAACGAACTGCTCGACCTGTTCCATCTCGCGCCGGCCGAGTTCGCGGACAAGCTGCCGCACGAACTGTCGGGCGGCCAGCAGCAGCGTGTCGGCGTCGCGCGCGCGCTCGCGGCCGAGCCCGCGATGCTGCTGATGGACGAGCCGTTCGGCGCGCTCGACCCGATCATCCGCGGCAAGGCGCAGGACGACCTGTTCGCGTTGCAGCGCCGCCTCGGCATCACGGTCGTGATCGTCACGCACGATATCGAGGAAGCGCTGAAGCTCGGCGACACGATCGCGGTGATGGACGGCGGCCGGCTGCTGCAGGTTGCGCCGCCGGCCGAGATTCTCGGCAAGCCGGCGGCCGGTGTCGTCGAGCAGCTCGTCGCGGGCGTCGACCGGCCGCTGCGCCTGCTCGCGCTGACGCCGATCGACGCGGTGGCCGAACCCGGCCATGCGGACGGCGAGCCGATCGACGCGACCCGCACGCTGCGCGATGCGGTGTCGGAACTGCTGTGGCGCGGTGTCGACGCATTGCCCGTCGACGACGGCGATGCACGCAACGCGCGCGGCGCGCGCCGCATCACGCTCGACGCGATCCGCGCGCACGCCAGGCAGCCCGCATGACGACGCCGGATACCATGCAACGCACACGGCGTTTGCGTTCGCCCCTGCCCCGCCACGTTGCCGCGTTCACGGCGCGCGCCGCCGCGCTCGCGCTGCTGCTCGTGCTGCTGGTGCGGCCGATGTGGCTGCAGGGCCTTTTCGCACCGTTCGCGGACAACGGCGCGCCCGTCATCTACGATCGCGCGAGCCTGCTCGACCTGACGCTCGCGCATCTCGGCACGGTCGCGCTGTCGAGCCTGATCGGCACGATCGTCGCGGTGGCGGCCGGGATCTTCGTCACGCGGCCGGCCGGCGCGGATTTCCTGCCGGTCGCGCGCAGCGTCGTCGACATCGGCCAGACCTTCCCGCCGGTCGCGGTGCTCGCGCTCGCGGTGCCGGCCGTCGGCTTCGGGCTGAAACCCGTGCTGATCGCGCTGGTGCTGTATGGTCTCTTGCCGGTTTTCGAAAGCACGATCGCGGGGCTCGAGGACGTGCCGCGCGATGTCGTCGACGCCGCGCGCGGGATGGGGATGAGCGGCTGGCAGCAACTGGTGTCGGTCGAGCTGCCGCTCGCGTTCCCGGTGATCGTCAACGGCATCCGGCTCGCGGTCGTGATCAATCTCGGCACCGCGACGATCGGCTCGACGGTTGCCGCGCGCGGCCTCGGCGACGTGATCATCGCGGGCCTGCAGACGTCGAATACCGCGTTCGTGCTGCAGGGCGGCGTGATCGTCGGGCTGCTCGCGGTGCTCGTCAGCGATGCGATCGGCGCGATCGCGCGAGTGGCGAGCGCGCGGCGCGCCTAGAAGTCGTCGCGACATTTTCCAAGGGAGAAGCCATGGCTGTCCTGGACACCGGCCCGTTTTTTCATGGCACGAAAGCGGATTTGCGGATCGGCGACTTGCTGACGGCGGGCTTCAGATCGAATTACCGGGATGACGTCGTGATGAATCACGTTTATTTCACGGCCCTGCCCAAGGGCGCCGGCCTTGCCGCGGAAATGGCCAAAGGCGACGGCAAGCCGCGGGTCTATATCGTCGAGCCCACCGGGGCATTCGAAAACGACCCGAACGTCACGGACAAGAAATTCCCGGGCAATCCGACGCGCTCGTATCGAAGCACATCGCCTTTGAAGATCGTCGGCGAACTCGATCACTGGGAACCGTACGATCCGGCGTTCATTCAGCAACTGAGAATCCGCATCGAAACCGGCATCGGCGAGATCATCAACTAGCGGTCATCCGGACTCCGATGCGTGTCCACGCAACGATCGCCGCGTCGATCGTTGCGAACGTCACAAGCCTACACATCGCTTTCATTCGAGCCGGCGCTCGACCGTCTTGCCCGATTGGCCGATATACTATGCGCCTCCCATTTCCCCGCACTCGACCATGCGACGACGCTTTTTCTGGCTGATCGTGCTCTCGCTCGGCATTGCGCAACAGGTATCGGCTCAGCAAACGCCCGCAGCGCCTGCCTCTGCGCCCGACGTGCTGGCGTCGGCGCCGGCTGTCGCCTCCGCGCCGCTCGCGAACGCCGACGATCAGCCGAACGAAGCAAACCGCCGCATCACGTCCTACCTGACGAAGAAATTCGGTGTCGCGAAGGAACGGGCCGCCAAGCTCGCCGATATCGTGAGCGTCACTGCGACGAAATATTCGCTGCCTCCCGCACTCGTTTACGCCATCATCTCGATCGAATCGCGCTTCCAGGAAAAGGCGCGCGGCCAGCACGGCGCGACCGGACTGATGCAGGTCGTGCCGTCCGCACACCGCGGCATGCTGCGTAACGTGAAGGACCTGACCGAACCGAATGCGAACGTCGAGGCCGGCTCCCGGATTCTCTCCGGCTACGTGAAGGCGGCCGGCGGCAACGTGCTGGCCGGGCTGAAGAGCTACAGCGGCGGATCCAGCGCGTATGCGGCGAAGGTCATGCAGCGGGTCGATTCGTTCCGGTTCGTGCTCGAACCCGACGACGACGACGCGAAAGCCGCGAACGAGACGAAGGCGCGGATGGTGCCGGTGAGCGAATCGACGTCGACATCGACATCGACGTCGGCGCGCAACGCGCAATAAGCAGGTACGTCGCACACGTCCCGCCCCATGACTCCCTCTCCGCGCATGCGCGACACGATCCGGTACGCCACCCGCCTTCTTGCCGTCGCCGCGCTCGCGAGCGGCGCAGCGTCCGCGTTCGCCGCGGTCGATTGCGAACGGCAGGGGCCGACGATGGATGCGGTACGCCGGTGCGTCGTCGACAACAACAACCAGGAAGTGGAACGCGCGTACCGGTCGCTCGAACGCAAGACCCGGCAACGCAACCCCGATGCGGCGAAACAGCTCGCGAAATCGCAGGCAAGCTGGTACGGCTTCGCGAGCGACACCTGCGACTACGTCCGAGCCGCCAATCCGCAGCAGATGATTCCGGACGACGCGTGGCTGAAATGCTGGGTCGACTTCAGCCAGGCGCGCGTGCGCATCCTGAAGAAATGGGAAGCGCAGGGCGACGCGCCGCAGCCGGCGCAGCAGTGAACGGCGGACGATCGTCCGCGCAGCCGCCCGTCACGCCTGCGCGAAATGCGCGCGCAGATACTCGATGAAGACCTGCGTCTTCGCCGGCAGCAAGCGCGTTTCCGTCATCGCGTAGACGGGAACGGGCGCGCCCTCCCAGTCGGGCAGCACGCGACGCAACCGGCCCGCGGCCACGTCGTCGGCCACGACTTCCGCCGGCATCTGGATGATGCCCGCCTCGTGCACGGCGAGTTGCCGGACCATGCCGACACTGTTCACGATGAAACGCCCGCCCACCGGCACCTCGATCTCCCGCGCGGCGTCGTGCAGCGTCCACGCATCGACGCGCTGCACGCTCAGGCACTGATGCCGCCGCAGGTCGTCCGGTTCGCGCGGCTCGCCCGCGCGCTCGAGATAGCGCGGCGACGCATACAGGTGATTGCGGAACGTCGCGAGGCGCCGCGCGACGAGTTGCGAATCGGCCGATTCGCCGATGCGGATCGCGACGTCGAACGGTTCGCTCACCAGATCGACACGCCGCGACGTCAGTTCGAAATCGAACGTGAGCTTCGGGTAGCGGTTCGCGAATTCGACGATCAGCGGCGCCAGGTAGACCACCGCGAAATCGACCGGAAACGACGCGCGCAGCACGCCCGACGGTTCGGCCAGCAACTCGCCGAGCTGCTCGTGCGCGAGCCGCGCTTCGTCGACGATACGTTTGCAGCGCTCGAAATACAGCTGCCCGGCTTCCGTGAGCTCGATCCGGCGCGTCGTCCGATGCAGCAGCCGCAAGCCGATCGCCTTTTCCAGCGCGCCGATCCGCCGCGACAGCGTCGAATTCGGCATCCCGAGCGCGTCGGCCGCGCTGCGAAAGCCCTTCGCCTTCACGACCTCCACGAACAGCGCCATGTCGTTCAGCAGTTCCACGCCCACTGCTCCATCAATGGATCAATGTTATCCAAACTACCATATTTATCTCGAAAAAGAAGCAATGGATGATGTGTCCATGGCGACGAGGCGCGCACACGGTGCGCGGCCCGCGCCCGAGACGGCACCGCCCCGGTGCCGTTACCCGACTCTCGAGGAGCACGCATCATGGACGCATTGTTCACCCCGGCCCGTGTCGGCCGCTACACACTGCAGAACCGCCTGGTCATGGCACCGATGACGCGCAGCCGCGCCGCGCTCGACGGCACGCCCGGCGCACTGGCCGCCGAATACTATGCGCAGCGCGCGGATCTCGGCCTGATCGTCAGCGAAGGCACGCAACCGTCGGACGATGGCCAGGGTTACCTGACGACGCCCGGCATCTACACCGATGCCCACGTCGCCGGCTGGAAGGCGGTCAGCGAGCGCGTGCATGCGCGCGGCGCCCGCCTGTTCATCCAGCTGATGCACGTGGGGCGCATGTCGCATCCCGACAATACGCCGCATCATCGCCAGGGCGTCGCGCCTTCCGCGATCGCGCCGGGCGTGCCGATGTTCACGGTGAAAGGGATGCAGGAGATTCCCGCGCCGCGCGCGCTGACGACCGACGAAGTGCGCGGCACCGTGAACGACTTCCGCTTCGCCGCGCGCCGCGCGATCGAAGCCGGCGCCGACGGCGTCGAGATCCACGGCGCGAACGGGTATCTGGTCCAGCAGTTCTTCGCGCCGAACGCGAACACGCGCAGCGACGCCTACGGCGGTTCGATCGAAAATCGTGCGCGCTTCGCGATCGAGGTGGCCGAGGCGATCGCCGACGAGATCGGCGCGGACCGCACCGCGATTCGCCTGTCGCCGGGCACCACGTTGTGGGGTATCGACGAAGGCACGGAAGGGCCGGACCTGTATCGCTACCTGGCGACGCAGCTCGACCGGCTCGGCCTCGCGTACCTGCACGTGATGCACCAGGGCAACGAGCCGCTGCTCGCGGACCTGCGCGCACGCTGGCGCGGCACGCTGATCGTGAACCGGCCGGGCCGCACGCGCGACGCGATCGGCACGGATGTCGCGACGGGTCTTGCCGATCTCGAAGCGTACGGCCAGATGGTGCTCGCGAATCCGGATTTCATCACGCGGCTGAAGACGGGCGCGCCGATGAACGACGCGCAGCGCGACACGTTCTTCGGCGGCGATGCGCGCGGGTATGTGGATTATCCGGCGTTGGATGGGGCGGCTGCGGCTTGACGCGATTACACGAGGCGATAGCTGCGACACGCCTGAACTGTTTCGCAGCTATCGCCGGTGAACCGCGCGATATCCGTCAAAGACCGAACGTCTCATTGCTCGCCACCTGTCACGTTGAACGGAGCGGACGCAGCCGATCAATCGGCATATCGCATGGCATCCGGAATACGGTAGGTGCCATCGCGATAGTCGAGCATAACGTTACGGCGTTGTGCGGGTGACGTGTGACCCGAGCATGTATCGACTTCGAGCCGGCTCTCGCTCTCGACGTACTTTTCGGCGACCTGCAAGACGGCATAGCCTTGCGTGCCTACGGGGCCGAGTGCGAGTGTGCGTGATGTTTCAGACGTGCTTGTACAAGGACCATCACGGTCGCCCGTCCAATCGCTCACGATCAGGCGATCCAGCACCGGATGCAAATGCTGCCCATCGATCAAATAGAGACTCAGCGTAGCGATGCCAGACATATCCGCGGGCGGGCCGCCAGACGACTTCAGGCGGACGCCGAAGGCACGTTGAGTGGAGGTCAGCTGATAACGCGCCGTATCGATCTCGACGCCGTCAAAATAGTGGTCCTCTCCGTAGTGAATCGCCGATCGCTGAAACCGATGCGCGACAATCGCGCCCGTAGCCGTATCGGCAACCAGTACCTCGATGTCGACGACGTTTGGCCCGTCGCTGCTGCTTTTCTGCTCCAGAGGTAACACCCCGATCGTCAGCGCGTTATTCGCGGGCCAGACCTTGCAAACCGCGTGAGCAGCATCCAGCGCCTGGCCGGGATGAAGTCGTGCGAACCAGTTCTGTAGGTTCTCACTGCACCCTGCATGTGCGATGAGCGGCGCCAAAGCGGCAACAACGCAAGTCACAGCGCGTTTTATCATCGCCTTCCCGATGGTCTTCGTGAATTTTCCCAATAGCGAATAGTACGTGGGAAACATCGAGAACCGGACGGAAGAAGTTCGACGGGTATCGAAACAGGCCATGTCAGCGTTACGCGTAACGATCCTGAAGAGGCTGTCGCGGGCATGGCTCGTAGAGGGCGGCATCACGATGCATTGACCGGGAAGGCCACCGCAAGCTGCTGGAGCGGGTCCGCAGTGGGTTGCCCAAAAACGCTCGCGTGACAAGTGACGGGGGGGAACGTCTCATTGTTCCGATATTTCAGGAATAAAGACGAGCAGCAACCACCAGCGAGCCATTGTTCCGATATTCCACGAACAATGAGCAATCGCGTGGGCGGGTTGCCTCTCCGCCCCGCCCCCCCGTCAAAACTGCCCCGCCGCCCCCGTCCACCGCAAATAATCCCCGCGCGTCCAGTCGAGCGACACGCCGACGCGCTTCGTACCCGGCCGGATCTTCGGCTTGTACACCGACAGCGTCAGCGACTCCAGCGCCGGCCATTCGCGGAACGACAGCACCGCGATGTCGGCGACGAGCGTCTCCAGCAGGCGCGTATGCGGCTTGTGCGACAGGAACGCGGCAAGTCGCGCGCAATAACCGTCGTAATCGATCCACTCGCCCTGCTCGCTCGGCTCGCAGCGATAGCCGAGCCGCGCATCGATCACGATCGGCTGCGGCGCTTCATGCTCGTGCGCATGAATGCCGATCCGCGCGGGCACCTTCAGTTCGTCGACGAACACGCTCCAGCCGCGCCCGCGCAGGCGCGGCGCGTCGATCGCCACGAACGGTTCGTCGAACGGCTTCATGATGCGAGCGGCGCGGCCGCGTCGAGCATGATGCGCACGAAATAATCGGCGAAGCTGCGGCGCAGGACGATCTCGAACGCATCGTCGCCGGTCGGGACCAGCACGATCGACGTCTTGAAGTAGTGCGACTGCGCGCACTGGCCCGGCTTGAACACGCGCGGGTGCAGATCGAGCGGGCAGCCGCGTGCGAGCACGTCGCGCACACGTTCGCCGCTGATCTCGACGACGGTATAACCGCTGCCGACGTCGACGGCCGCCGCATACGTACCCTGCACGGCCTCCGCGAGTCGCGCCTCCAGCACGCCTGCCTGCACGGGCCCGTGCGAGCGCACGAGCCACTCGTCGGGGCCGAGCCACAGCACGTCGTACTCGGCGCCGCGGGCGACCGTGTTCGGCGCCGCCGGCGGCTGGCAGCCGACCACGCGCTCGAACGCGGCGACGAACGCCGGATCGCTCAACTCGCCGCGCACGTTCACGAGATCGAGGAACGGCCGCTCGCGCAGCGTGAATTTCTTCGATGCGCGCGCCTGGTGCGGCTTCAGCACGTCGGCCGCGCCGACGAACGGCGATTCAAGCGTCACGCCGCCCGCGCCCGCCACCTGCGTCTGGTTTCTGGTTTCATTCCACATGCTGGCGCACCCCTTCGGTATCGTAGAAAACCGGGCTCGAGATCTTCGCGGTGATGCGCTTGCCGTTGGCCAGCGGAATCACGACGCTCTCGCCCATCTTGTTCAGGCCGCCCTTCACCACCGCGAGCGCGATCGAGCGCTTCAGGATCGGGCTGTAGTAGCTCGACGTCACGTGGCCGATCATCGGCGTCGGATCGACCGCCGACACCTGCGTGTCCTTCGCGACGATCTGCGCGCCTTCCGGCAGCACGAACTGTTCGTCCTCGGTCAGCAGGCCGACGAACTGCTTGCGGCCCTCCTTCGCGGTGTCCGAGCGCGCGAGCGAACGCTTGCCGAGGAAGTCCTTCGACTTCGCGACCAGCCCGCCCATCCCGAGGTCGTACGGCGTGACCGAGCCGTCGGTGTCCTGGCCGACGATGATGTAGCCCTTCTCCGCGCGCAGCACGTGCATCGTTTCGGTGCCGTACGGCGTGATGTCGAACTCGGCACCGGCGGCCATCAGCGCTTCCCACACCGCGCGGCCCGCATTCGCCGGCACGTTCACTTCATAGGCCAGCTCGCCCGAGAAGCTGATCCGCATCACGCGCGCCTTCGCGCCGGCAACGGTACCGTTCCGGTAGCTCATGAACGGGAACGCCTCGTTGCCGAAGTCGATGTCCTGGCACACCTTCTGCACGACCTTGCGGCTCTTCGGGCCGACCACCGCGAACGTCGCCCAGTGATCGGTGACCGACGACAGCCGCACCTTCATGTCGGGCCATTCGGTCTGCAGCCAGCGTTCGAGCCACGTGAGCACGCGCGCCGCGCCGCCCGTCGTGGTCGTCATCATGAAATGCTGGTCGGCGAGGCGCACGGTCACGCCGTCGTCGAACACCATCCCGTTTTCGTCGAGCATCAGCCCGTAGCGGCACTTGCCGACCTCGAGCTTGTTCCACGGGTTCGTGTACATCCAGTTCAGCAGCTTCACGGCATCCGGGCCCTGGATGTCGATCTTGCCGAGCGTCGATGCGTCGAGGATGCCGACGCTGTTGCGCACCGCCAGGCATTCGCGCTTCACGGCCGCATGGAGGTCCTCGCCGTTCTTCGGGAAGTACCACGGCCGCTTCCAGTTGCCGACGTCCTCGAACAGCGCGCCGTGCTCGACGTGCCACTCGTGCACGCAGGTCTTGCGGATCGGGTCGAGGAAATCGCCGAGCTCGCGGCCCGCGAACGTACCGAACGAAACGGGCGTGTAGTTCGGGCGGAACGTGGTCGTGCCCGTTTCCGGAATCGACTTGCCGAGCGCCCCCGCGAGGATCGCCATCCCGTTGATGTTGCCGAGCTTGCCCTGGTCGGTGCCGAAGCCCATCGCCGTATAGCGCTTCACGTGCTCGACCGACTCGAAGCCTTCGCGCGCGGCAAGCAGGATGTCGGCGGCCGACACGTCGTTCTGGAAATCGACGAACTGCTTCGGCCCGCGCGCCGCGGCCTCGCGGCTGCCGACGAGCCACAGCGGCTGCAGTGCGCCTTCGACGGTTTCCGCGACCTGCGGTGCTGCCGGGCGCTGCTCGGCCGTGAAGCCCGCGGCCTTCGCCGCTTCCACGCCCGCATCGACCGCGAGCCGCAGCGCGCGCGCCAGGCCGAATTCCCCGGCCGCCGCGCCGATGCTCGCTTCCGCCTGCACGGGCTTGCCCGGCAGGAAGCACGCCTTCTCGTCGCTCCAGCACGCCTTGCCGCCCGACTGCGCGAACAGGTGAAGCACGGGGCTGAAGCCGCCCGACATCGCGACGAGGTCGCACGGCAGCGTCTGCAGCTTGCCGCCCACCTGGCCGTTCGTGCTGGACGCGACGTCGACCGACGATACGCGCCACTTGCCCGATGCGGCCGTCACCACGGCGCCGCTCAACACCGTCACGCCCTGCCGCTTCGCCGCGGCCGGCAGCGCGCCGTTCGACGATGCGCGCGAATCGACGACCGTCACCTTCGCGCCGCATGCCTTCAGGTCGAGCGCGGTCTGGTACGCACGATCGTTGTTCGTGAACACGACCGCGTTGCGGCCCGGCAGCACGCCGAAGCGATGCACGTAGGTGGACACCGCGCCGGCGAGCATCACGCCGGGCAGGTCGTTGTTGCCGAACACGATCGGACGCTCGTGCGCGCCGGTCGCGAGGATCACGCGCTTCGCGCGAACTTTCCACAGCAGCTCGCGCGTGCCCTTGCGCATCGACACGGGCAGGTGATCGGTCAGGCGCTGCGTGACCGTCACGAGGTTGTGGTCCTGGTAGCCGAACGCGGTGCTGCGCGACAGGATCGTCACGTCGGGCAGCTTGCGCAGCTCGGCCTCGATCTTCTCGACCCACTGCAGCGCCGGCTTCGCGTCGATTTCCGCGCGGCACGACAGCAGGCTGCCGCCGAGCTCTCGCTGGTCGTCGACGAGGATCACGCGCGCGCCGGCCGTGGCCGCCGCATGCGCGGCCGCGAGCCCCGACGGGCCGCCGCCCACGACGAGCACGTCGCAGTGCGCATAACACTTGTCGTAGCGATCGGCGTCGAGCGCTTCCGGCGCCTTGCCGAGGCCGGCGGCTTCGCGGATCTTCTCTTCGTACTTCGGCCACATCTTGCGCGGCCACATGAAGGTCTTGTAGTAGAAGCCGGCCGGCAGGAAGCGCGACAGCTTCTGGTTGATCGCGTACTTGTCGTTCTCGAGCGTCGGCTCGGCGTTCACGCTCGACGCGACGAGCCCCTGGTACAGCTCGATCTCGGTCGCGCGCGCATTCGGCACCGTGTACGGGCCCGATTCGAGCTGCACGACCGCGTTCGGTTCCGCGACGTCAGCCGTCACGATCCCGCGCGGGCGGTGGTACTTGAAGCTGCGCGCGACGAAGTGCACGCCGTTCGCGAGCAGCGCGGACGCGAGCGTGTCGCCCTGGAAGCCCTGATACGTGCGGCCGTTGAACGTGAACGTCAACGGAATCGCGCGATTGATGCGGCCACCGGTGCCGAGGCGGTCTTTCTGGCTCATTTGCTCGTGCCCTCTTCGTGTGCGTTGCCGGCAGCGTTGCCACCGAACTTTTCGTAGCCCTTGATATCGTAGGTCACCGTGTCGCGCGTGGCCTTGAACCAGCGGCGGCAGCCCTGCGCGTGCAGCCATTGCTCCTTGTGCAGCCCGCGCTTGTTCTCGCGCATGAACACGTATTCGCCCCATTCGCGGTCGGTCATGTTCTCGTTGTTGACGGGGCGCACGATATCGGCTTCACCGCCGCACGAGAACTCGGATTCGGCGCGCGGCCCGCACCACGGACATTCGATCAGCAACATGTTTTCTTCTCCTCGTTCAGTGCGCGACGGCGGCTGCGCCGTGCTCGTCGATCAGGTGGCCCGTGTAGAAGCGGTCGAGCGCGAACGGCGCGTTCAGCGGATGCGGCTCGTCGCGCGCGATCGTGTGCGCGAACACCCAGCCCGAGCCGGGCGTCGCCTTGAAGCCGCCGGTGCCCCAGCCGCAGTTGAAGTAGAGGCCCTTCACGTCGGTCTTGGTGATGATCGGGCACGCGTCCGGCGACACGTCGACGATGCCGCCCCACTGGCGGTTCATCCGCACGCGCGAGAACACCGGGAACATCTCGACGATCGCCTGCAGCGTGCTTTCGATGATGTGGAAGCTGCCGCGCTGGCCGAAGCCCGTGTACTGGTCGATACCCGCGCCGATCACGAGGTCGCCCTTGTCGGACTGGCTGATGTACGCGTGCACCGCGTTCGACATGATCACCGAGTTCACCACCGGCTTGATCGGCTCGGACACCAGCGCCTGCAGCGGGTGGCTTTCGATCGGCAGGCGCACGCCGGCCATGTCGGCGAGCGTCGTCGTGTTGCCGGCCGCGACCACCGCCACCTTCTTCGCCTTGATGAAGCCCTTCACCGTATCGACGCCGACCACCGCGCCGCCTTCGCGGCGAATGCCCGTCACCTGGCAGTTCTGGATGATGTCGACACCCGCGCGGTCCGCGCCGCGCGCGAAGCCCCAGGCCACCGCGTCGTGACGCGCCACACCGGCGCGGCGCTGGATCGACGCGCCGAGCACCGGATAGCGGCTGTTCAGGTTGATGGTCGGCTCGATTTCCTTGATCTGCGCGGGCGTCAGGAACTCGGCGTCGACACCGTTCAGGCGGTTCGCATTCACGCGGCGCTCGGTGTCGCGCACGTCCTGCAGCGTGTGGGCCAGGTTCATCACGCCGCGCTGGCTGAACATCACGTTGTAGTTCAGGTCCTGCGACAGCCCTTCCCACAGCTTCATCGCCTTCTCGTACAGCGCGGCCGATTCGTCCCACAGATAGTTCGAGCGCACGATCGTCGTATTGCGCGCGGTGTTGCCGCCGCCGATCCAGCCCTTCTCGAGGATCGCGACGTTCGTGATGCCGTGTTCCTTCGCGAGGTAGTACGCGGTCGCGAGGCCGTGGCCGCCGCCGCCGACGATCACGACGTCGTATTCCTTCTTCGGTTCCGGGCTCTTCCACTGCTTTTCCCAGTTCTCGTGATACGAGAGACCGTTGCGGAACAGGCTGAATATCGAGTAGCGGCTCATGTTGTGGTCCTTCGTTAGCATTCGATGACGTTCACGGCCAGACCGCCGCGCGACGTTTCCTTGTATTTCGTCTTCATGTCGGCGCCCGTCTCGCGCATCGTCTTGATGACCGAGTCGAGCGACACGTAGTGCTGGCCGTTGCCCTTGAGCGCCATGCGCGACGCGTTCAGCGCCTTGATCGCGCCCATCGCGTTGCGCTCGATGCACGGGATCTGCACGAGCCCGCCGACCGGGTCGCAGGTCATCCCGAGGTTGTGCTCCATGCCGATCTCGGCCGCGTTCTCGACCTGGTCGGGCGTACCGCCCATCACCGCGGCGAGCGCGGCGGCCGCCATCGAGCACGCGACGCCCACTTCGCCCTGGCAGCCGACTTCCGCGCCGGAGATCGACGCGGTTTCCTTGTAGATGATCCCGATCGCCGCGGCCGTCATCAGGAATTCGACGATGCCGGCTTCGTTCGAGCCCGGCACGAACTTCACGTAGTAGTGCAGCACCGCGGGAATCACGCCGGCCGCGCCGTTGGTCGGCGCGGTGACGACCCGGCCGCCCGCCGCGTTCTCCTCGTTGACGGCCATCGCATACAGGTTGACCCAGTCGAGCATCGACAGCGGGTCGCGCAGCGACTCTTCCGAACGCGCGCGCAGGCGGGCATTCAGCTCGGCCGCGCGGCGCTTCACGCGCATCGGGCCCGGCAGGTCGCCCTCGACCTTGCAGCCGCGCTCGACGCAGGCGGCCATCGTGCGCCAGATCGCGAGCAGCCCGGCACGCACTTCGTCGGCGGGACGCAGCGCGCATTCGTTGCGCATCATCAGCTCGGCGATCGACAGTCCGTGCTCGCGGCACTGGCGCATCAGGTCGTCGCCGGTGCGGAACGGGTACGGCACCTCGACCGCCGCGCGCACGCCGTTCACGCGATCGCCGTCGCGGTTCACGACGAAGCCGCCGCCGACCGAGTAATACTCTTTCTCGACGAGCAGCTGGCCGTGTTCGTCGAACGCCTGAAAGCGCATCCCGTTCGGGTGCACGATGCTCGTGCCGCTCATCAGCTTGCGATAGAAGCCGATGTGTTCCTTTTCGTCGAAGCGCACCGTCTGCTTGCCGAGCAGCGACAGCGACTTTTCCGCGCGGATCGCGGCCAGCCGCGGCTCGATCAGGTCGGGATCGATCGTGTCGGGCAGGTGGCCCTCGAGGCCGAGCAGCACGGCCTTGTCGGTGCCGTGGCCCTTGCCGGTCGCGCCGAGCGAGCCGTATAGTTCGACCCGCACGCGGCGCACGAAACCGAGCAGGTTCGCGTCCTCCACGTGCGACGCGAAGCGGCACGCGGCGATCATCGGGCCGACCGTGTGCGAACTGGACGGGCCGATGCCGATCTTGAACAGGTCGAACGCGCTGACGTTCATCTGGCTTCCTCTGGATGGGGACATACATCAAGTGACGTTGGGCACCAGTACATCAAAGCGTAAAATCGGCCGATAGAACAAAAACGGCATCGGCGTGGGATACCGCCGCCAAGCGCCGCGCCGGCGGGTCGGAAAGTGCGTTTTGGCGATGGTTCGCGACGGAAAACCACAAGTCGGGACGGAGCCGATCGGCGACGCTGGCTGCATCCGCGTCGCCCGGCCGTGCCCGACTGCCGTACCCGCGTTACCCGTATCGACAGACTGAGTGAGACCGCCTGCCCGGCGTGAAGAGATTGGCCGCGATGACACCCGACGTACCCGCTTCCCCCCTCGCAGAACCCGCACCGCGACGCATCCGCTTCGGCATCGTGCTGCTGCCGAACTTCACGCTGACGGCCTTCTCGGGCTTCGTCGACATGCTCCGGCTGTCGGCGGACGACGGCGACTACAGCAAGCCCGTGCGCTGCGCGTGGAGCGTGATCGGCGAGACCCTCGCGCCGGTGCGCGCGAGCTGCGGGATCCAGATCACGCCATGGGAAACGTTCGACGCGGCCGAGCCGTTCGACTACGTGGTGGTGGTCGGCGGGCTGCTGCATTCGGGGCCGCAGGCGGGCCCCGAGACGCTCGACTTCGTCCGCCGCGCGGCGGCGGGCGGCGCAACGGTCGTCGGGATCTGCACCGGCGTGTTCACGCTGATGCGCGCAGGCGTGCTCGACGGCTATCGCACCTGCGTGAGCTGGTTCCATTACTGGGATTTCATCGAGCGCTTTCCGGCCGCCGATCCCGACCTGCTGATCGCCGACCGGCTGTTCGTGATCGACCGGCGCCGCATCACCTGTTCGGGCGGCCGCGCGTCGATCGACGTCGCCGCCGCGATCCTGCTGCGCCATTTCGATCACGCGACCGTGCAGAAGGCATTGCGTATCCTGCTGGTCGGCGAGATGCAGAAAGGGAACGCCCCGCAGCCGCATCCGCCGGGCCTCGAGCCGGCGACGCACCCGAAGGTCAAGCGCGCGATTCTCCTGATGGAACAGCATGTCGGGCGGGCGCTGTCGCTCGACGAGCTCGCGAACAAGCTCGACCTGTCGACGCGGCAGCTCGAGCGGCTGTTCAAGGCCGAAACGGGCAAGAGCCCGCAGGCATTCGCGAAACAGGTGCGACTGCGCACGGCCGCGTGGCTGCTGACCAGTTCCGACCGCACGGTGGCCGATATCGCGTCGAGCTGCGGGTTCGCCGATGCGTCGCACCTCGGGCGCGAGTTCCGCAAGCAGTTCGGCGTGCCGCCGGCGACTTATCGGGAGCGTGGCGGGGAAGTGGCGGAAGCCGGCGCGACGGCAGATGCGACGGACGACTCCGTCGAGGACATCGCCGACTGACGGCCGACGCCCCCGCACTGCCCTTTCCCGCCCGGCTGACCCACCGCGAAGCGATAGTCGATCGCACCGATTTCCCTTCAAATGGAACCGGTTTCAATTGATTTGACCGACGTTGCTCTCCGTTGATCGAGGGTTATCCCGGATGCTTCGTTGCGCTCAAATTTGTATGATGACCACATAACCTTACAAACCAGAGCACCATGTTCGAGAAAATTCCCGCCCGCGCGATGAGCGACCATGTCGCGCAGCAACTGCTCAAGCAGATCGAAGTCGGCAGCTTCTCGGCCACCGGCAAGCTGCCGACGGAGGCCGTGCTCGCGCAGGAATTCGGCGTGAGCCGTACCGTGATCCGCGAGGCGATCTCGCGGCTGAAGAACGAAGGCGTGGTCGAGCCGCGCCAGGGCAGCGGCGTGTACGTGAACCAGCACGGCGCGATCCGGCCGCTGCGGATCGACTATGCGGAAGCGGTCGAGGCCACCTCGCTGCCGCACCTGCTCGCGGTGCGCCGCGCGATCGAGGCCGAGGTCGCGGCCGAAGCGGCCCTGCACCACACCGACGAGGACATGGCCGACATCGACGATGCGCTGCGCAAGATCGACGATGCCGTGGCCGAAGGGCGCGACGGCGTCGCGGAAGACGTCGCGTTCCACCGCACGATCGCGGCCGTCACCGGCAACCCGTATTTCCTGAAGACGCTGCAGTTCCTGAACCAGTACCTCGAAGCCGGCGTGAAGGTCACGCGGCGCAACGAAGCAACGCGCGAGGACTTCTCGCGCCAGGTGCGCGACGAACACGCGGCGATCGCCGACGCGATCCGCGCGCGCGACCCGATGGCCGCGCGCAACGCGGCTCGCACGCACATGTACAACGCCGCCCGCCGTCTCGCGGAAGCCGGCATCTGCTGAAGCCGGCGGCCGCGGCCGTTACCGGCGGCGCCGCTGTCACGAACCTCTCCCGAATCGATCAAGGTTGACCATGTCACGAAATGTTGGAGTCATCGGCCTCGGCGCGATGGGCCTCGGCGTCGCCCGCTCGCTGCTGCGCGCCGGCCTGCGCGTGCACGCATGCGACGTGCGCGACACCGTGCTGCAGGCATTCGCGGCCGAAGGCGGCATCGCCTGCGCGACGCCGGCCGAACTCGGCGCGTTGTGCGACGTCGTCGTCACGCTCGTCGTGAATGCCGCGCAGACTGAAACGGTGCTGTTCGGCGAGCACGGCGCGGTCGCGGCGATGAAGCCGGGCGGCGTCGTGATCGCCAGCGCGACCGTCGCGCCGGAATTCGCGGTGGCGCTCGGCGCACGCATCGAGGCCGCCGGCCTGCAGATGCTCGATGCGCCCGTGTCCGGCGGCGCCGCGCGCGCGGCCTCCCGCGAGATGACGATGATGACGTCGGGCCCGGCCGCCGCATACGCGGGCTGCGAGGACGTGCTCGCCGCGATCGCCGGCAAGGTCTATCGCCTCGGCGATGCGCACGGCATCGGCTCGAAGGTGAAGATCATCAACCAGTTGCTGGCCGGCGTGCATATCGCCGCGGCGGCCGAGGCGATGGCGCTGGGCCTGCGCGAAGGCGTCGATGCCGACGCGCTGTACGACGTGATCACGCACAGCGCCGGCAATTCGTGGATGTTCGAGAACCGCGTGCCGCACATCCTGAACGGCGACTACACGCCGCTGTCGGCCGTCGACATCTTCGTGAAGGATCTCGGCCTCGTGCTCGATACCGCGCGCCGCAGCAAGTTCCCGCTGCCGCTGTCGGCCACCGCGCACCAGATGTTCATGAGCGCGTCGAGCGCCGGCCACGGCGGCGAGGACGATTCCGCCGTGATCAAGACTTTCCCCGGCATCACGCTGCCGCCCGCCCGCTGATTCGAACGACGTACCCGCCATGACCGCTCCCGTTTCCCGTCCCCTGCTCGGCTGCATCGCCGACGATTTCACCGGCGCGACCGATCTCGCGAACATGCTCGTCAAAAGCGGCATGCGCACCGTGCAGACGATCGGCGTGCCGGCCGACGGCGCCGCAGTCGACACGCTGATCGATGCGGACGCAATCGTCGTCGCGCTGAAGTCGCGCACGATCCCCGCGGCCGACGCCGTCGCGCAATCGCTCGCCGCCTACGCATGGCTGCGCGAGCAAGGCTGCCGGCAATTCTTCTTCAAGTACTGCTCGACGTTCGATTCGACCGACGCGGGCAACATCGGGCCCGTCGCCGATGCGCTGCTCGATGCGGCCGGCGGCGGCTTCACGATCGCATGCCCGGCGTTCCCCGAGAACGGCCGCACGATCTATCGCGGCCACCTGTTCGTCGGCGACGTGCTGCTGAACGAATCGGGCATGGAAAACCATCCGCTCACGCCGATGAAGGACGCGAACCTCGTGCGCGTGCTGCAGCGGCAAACGAAGTCGCCCGTCGGCCTGATCCGCTACGACACGATCGCGCTGGGCGCGGCCGCCGTGCGCACGCGGATCGACCAGTTGCGTGCGGAAGGCGCACGCTTCGCGATCGCCGACGCGCTGTCGGACCGCGACCTCTACGTGCTCGGCGAAGCCTGCGCGGGCCTGCCGCTCGTCACCGGCGGCTCGGGCATCGCGCTCGGCCTGCCCGCGAATTTCCGCCGCGCGGAGCAACTGCCCGAGCGCGACAACGCGGCTTCGCTGCCGCGTATCGACGGCCTGTCGGCGGTGCTCGCCGGCAGTGCATCGAAGGCCACCAACGCGCAGGTCGCCGCATGGCGCGCCACGCGGCCGAACTTCCGCATCGATCCGCTCGCGGCCTCGCGCGGCGAACCCGTCGTCGACCAGGCACTCGCGTTCGCGCGCACGCACCTGCCGCAGCCCGTGCTGATCTATGCGACCGCGACGCCTGACGAAGTGAAGGCCGTACAACAAGCACTCGGCGTCGACGCGGCCGGCCATCTCGTCGAAGCCACGCTCGCGGCGATCGCGCGCGGGCTGCGCGATCTCGGCGTGCGCAAGTTCGTCGTCGCCGGCGGCGAGACGTCCGGCGCGGTCGTGCAGGCGCTCGACGTGAAGTCGCTGCAGATCGGCGCGCAGATCGATCCGGGCGTGCCGGCGACGGCCACCATCGACGCAGCGCCGCTCGGCCTCGCGCTGAAGTCCGGCAACTTCGGCACCACGGACTTTTTCGACAAGGCGCTGCGCGCGCTGGACGGAGCCGCACGATGAGCGACGAAGCGAAACTGCGCGAGGAGATCTGCGTCGTCGGCGCCAGCCTGTACGCGCGCGGCCACGCGGTCGGGAGCGCCGGCAACATCAGCGCGCGGCTGCCCGACGGCTGGCTGATCACGCCGACCGACGCGTGCCTCGGCCGGCTCGACCCGAACGACATCGCGAAGGTCGGCCTCGACGGCCAGCCCGTATCGGGCGGCAAGCCGTCGAAGACGCTCGCACTGCATCGCGGTATCTACGCGCGCAATGCCGAAGCGAACGGCGTCGTCCACACCCATTCGACGCACCTCGTCGCGCTGACGCTCGCGGGCGTATGGCGCGACACCGACGTGCTGCCGCCGATCACGCCGTACTACGTGATGAAGGTCGGCCACATTCCGCTGATCCGCTACCGCCGCCCCGGCGATCCGGGCGTCGCGGCGGAAGTCGCGGCGCTCGCCGACCAGGTGCGCGGCGTGCTGCTCGACCGCCTCGGCCCGGTGATGTGGGGGCCATCGGTGTCGCACGCGTCGTATGCACTCGAAGAACTCGAGGAAACGGCGCGGCTGTGGTTGATGACGAACCCGAAACCCGAACCGCTCGACGAGGCCGCGCTCGACGAATTGCGCGCCAGCTTCGGCGCGCGCTGGTAGCGACGTACCCCGCAACGATTTCCATGCCCGCCGTGTGCGCGGGCCCTTCCGTCAGCACACGCAACGATCCGGCGGCGTACGCGCCGCCGGCACACAACATCCTGGAGACGACGATGACTGCTCTCGACGCGGCCGCTGGCCGCTCGCCCGCCGCGCCCGCCCACGCCGCGGAACTCGACCGCACCTACAAGAAAGTGTTCTGGCGCATCGTGCCGTTCCTGATGCTCTGCTACGTGGTCGCGTATCTCGACCGCGTGAACGTCGGCTTCGCGAAGCTGCAGATGTCGCAGGATCTCGCGTTCAGCGAAACCGTGTTCGGGCTCGGCGCGGGAATCTTCTTCCTTGGCTATTTTCTGTTCGAACTGCCAAGCAACATGCTGATGCACCGTATCGGCGCACGCATCTGGATCGCGCGGATCATGATCACGTGGGGCCTGCTGTCCGGGCTGTTCGCATTCGTGCAGACGCCGACGCAGTTCTACGTGCTGCGCTTCCTGCTCGGCCTCGCGGAAGCCGGCTTCTATCCCGGCGTGATCCTGTATCTCACGTACTGGTTCCCGTCGCATCGCCGCGCGAAGATCATCGCGGTGTTCATGTCCGCGATTCCCGTGTCGGGCATCTTCGGCAACCCGCTGTCGGGCTGGATCATGGAGCGCTTCCACGGCGGCTCGGGTTTCCACGGCTGGCAATGGATGTTCATGATCGAAGCCGTGCCGGCCGTGCTCGTCGGCATCGCGACCATCCTGTATCTCGACAACAGCATCCGCGGCGCGAAGTGGCTCGACGAACGCGAGAAACAACTGCTGGAGGACGAGATCGCCGCGCAGCCGCAGGAACAGCAACAGCACGGCCACTCGCTGAAGGCCGTGTTCGCCGACCCGCGCATGTGGTGGATGTCGCTGATCTACTTCGCGTTCGTCACGGGCCAGTACGGCCTCACGTTCTGGATGCCGACGCTCGTGAAGTCGACCGGCATCACCGATACGCTGCAGATCGGCCTGCTGTCCGCGATCCCGTTCCTCGTCGCGATCGTCGTGATGAACCTGTTCGGCCACAGCGCGGACAAGCGCCGCGAACGCCGCTGGCACCTGATCGTGCCCGCGCTGATGGGCGCGGTCGGGTTTGCGGTCGCCGCGTCGTACTCGCACAATACGGCGGTGTCGATCGTGTTCCTGTCGCTCGCGGCGGGCGGCGTGCTGACCTGCGCACCGCTGTTCTGGTCGCTGCCGACCGCGTTCCTCGCGGGCTCCGCGGCCGCCGCCGGGATCGCGATCATCAACTCGGTCGGCAACCTCGCCGGGTTCGCGAGCCCGTACGTGATCGGCTACCTGAAGGACGTCACGCACAGCACGGCGTCCGGCATGTACGTGCTGGCCGCGATGCTCGTGATCGGCGCGATCGCCGTCTGGCTCACGCCCGCGAAACTCGTGAACCGCTGAACCGCCGAGTTGCCATTCGACGCGGGGCGGCACATGCCCCGCCCCATTCATTCACAGGACCCGCTGCCATGCCACGCTTCGCCGCCAACCTCTCGATGATGTACACCGAGCACGCGTTCCTCGAACGCTTCGCCGCTGCCGCCTACGACGGCTTCAAGGCCGTCGAGTACCTGTTCCCGTACGACTTCGCCGCCGAGGACATCCGCGCGCGCCTCGACGCGCACCACCTCGAACAGGCGCTGTTCAACGCGCCGCCCGGCGACTGGGCCGCAGGCGAACGCGGCACCGCATCGCTGCCGGGCCGCGAGGACGAGTTCCGGCGCGGCATCGACCAGGCGCTCGACTATGCACGCGTGCTCGGCAACCGGAAGCTGCACGTGATGGCCGGGATGGTGCCGCCGGGCGCCGACCGTGCACGCCATCGCGACACCTACCTGTCGAACCTGCGCCATGCCGCGCAGGCCGCTGCCGCGCACGGCATCACGATCCTGATCGAGCCGATCAACCAGCGCGACATGCCCGGCTATTTCCTGAGCCGCCAGGACGACGCGCAGGCGATCCGCGCGGAAGTCGGCGCGCCGAACCTGAAGGTGCAGTTCGACTGCTACCACTGCCAGATCGTCGAAGGCGATCTCGCGACGAAGCTCCGGCGCGATTTCGCGGGCATCGGCCATATCCAGATCGCGGGCGTGCCCGACCGCCACGAGCCGGATCTCGGCGAACTCAACTACCCGTATCTGTTCGAGCTGATCGACACGCTCGGCTACGACGGCTGGATCGGTTGCGAGTACCGCCCGAAGGCCGGCACGTCGGAAGGGCTCGGCTGGCTCAGGGCCTGTTCCCGCTAATTCACGCATTCCTCGGAAGGTAACGAACATGAAAGTACTGATCACCGGCGGCGCCGGCTTTCTCGGCCAGCGTCTGGCGCGCAAGCTGCTCGAGCGCGGCGAACTGAGCGGCCCCGACGGCCGCAGCGAGAAGATCGACGAGCTGGTGCTGCTCGACGTCGTCGAAGGCAGCGATTTCGGCGATGCGCGCGTGACGTCGATCGTCGGCGACATCGCCGATCGCGCGGTGCTCGAACGCGCGATCGACACGCAAACCGGCGCGATCTTCCACCTCGCGGCAATCGTCAGCGGGCAGGCCGAGGCCGATTTCGATCTCGGCATGCGGATCAACCTCGACGCGTCGCGCGCGCTGCTCGAAGTGTGTCGCGCGCGTGGCCACCGGCCGCGCGTCGTGTTCACGAGCTCGGTCGCGGTGTATGGCGGCACGCTCCCCGACGTCGTGCAGGACGACACCGCGCTGAACCCGCAATCGTCCTACGGCGCGGAGAAGGCGATTGCCGAGCTGTTGCTGTGCGACTACGCGCGGCGCGGCTTCGTCGACGGCCGCGTGCTGCGGCTGCCGACGATCAGCGTGCGGCCGGGCCGCCCGAACGCGGCCGCATCGTCGTTCGCGAGCGGCATCATCCGCGAGCCGCTGAACGGCGAGGAAAGCGTGTGCCCGGTGCCGGGTTCGACGCGGCTGTGGCTGCTGTCGCCGCGCGGCGCGATCGAAGCGCTCGTCGCGGGCTGCGAAATCGACAGCGCGAAGCTCGGCAACAAACGCGTGATCAATTTGCCCGGCCTGTCGGTATCGGTCGACGAAATGATCGCGGCGCTGCGCGAAGTCGCGGGCGACGAAGTCGTGAAGCTGATCCGCCATGTGCCCGACGAGCGCGTCGAGAAGATCGTCGGCAGCTGGCCGGGCCGCTGGGATACGTCGCGCGCGGAAGCCCTCGGATTGAAGGGCGACACGTCGTTCGCGGACGTGATCCGCAGCCATCTCGCCGACGAACGGCGCTGATTCCCGCGCCGCCGGCCGCGCGGGCACGGGCTGCGCGGCCGCATCAATGCGGCCGGGCGGATTCCCCGATGGGCAACGACGCGCGTTTCGTTCCGCCCGGCCGGTTCGCCGAACCGGCCGCCCACTGCCACGCGAGCAGGCCCGGCAGATAGAACAGCAGGTCGCGCACGCGGCGGGCGCCGGCCAGGGCGAGACACGTCGGCGGATCGAACCCGAGGAGCCCGCCGATCAGCACGAAGCCGCCCTCCTGCACGCCGAGGCCGCCCGGCATCAGGAACGCGATACTGCTCACGAGCTGGATCAGCGCCTCGATCGCGAGCGCCTGCGCGAAGGTCGGCTCCGCGCCGAGAAAGACCAGCGCGAGCCAGATTTCCAGCGCGTAACCCACGAACTGCAGGGTTTGCCAGATCGCGAGGTAGCGCACGACGATGCCGGTCTTTCTCCAGATCATCCGGATCGACTGATCGGTACGCGCCGATTCGCCGACGAGCGCCACCACCTTCCCGCTCGTGACGCGGTTCAGCACGCGCATCGCGCGCTCGAACGGCCGCGCATGCTGCACCAGCGCGAACAGCAGCAGCACCGGCACCAGCGCGGCCATGCCGATCGCGAGGTTCCCGGCCACCCGGGCGGCATCGGACGAGACGTGCCCGAGCACGTAGCCGATCGCGACCAGCGCGAACACCAGCTGGCTGATCAGCGTCAGCTGCATGTCGGCGACGAGGCTGGCCACGGCCGTCGCCGGCCGCACGCCCGCCTGTCGCAGCATGCCGAACGACACGATCTCGCCGCCGATCCGCGCGACCGGCAGCAGCCCGTTGATCGACTCGCGAATCCACACGAGTTTCAGCATCGTCGCGAACGACGGCCGGCGCGGGCCGCGGATCAGCATCCGCCAGTCCCACGCATTCGCGAGCATCGGCAGGAGGTGGGCCAGCGCCGCGAGCAGCAATCCGGCGCCGGCAATCTGCAGGCGATGCAGGATGTCCAGCGGATGCTCGCGCCAGATCAGCCACACGGCGAGCGCCAGCCCGCCCAGCGCCGCGGCCTGCCCCGCGCGCCGAAGCCGCGCGTCGCTGCGCGCGACGTTCCGGGCTGCGTCGCCGCCGGGGTTCGTCTGCGTCGTCATGATTCGCTCGCCGCCGACAACAGCCCTTCCCGGTTCACGCGAAAGCGCGTGCCGCGCCACACGACATGCGACGAGAAGAAGCTCGACACGAACACGAAGAACTGCAGGAGATCGACGAACGGCAGCCAGATTGCGCCGCGCAGCCCCGCGCCGGTTGCACGGCTCGTTCTCAGCATCAGCAGCACCCGTGCGGCGAGCGCCGCGACCGCCAGCGCGCACGCGGCGGCCGTGCCGCCCGAGAACAGCAGCGCCAGCAGCGCGAGCGGCACCGGGTGCATCAGCACCGAGCCCGCATGACCGAGCCGGTCCGCCGCGCGAATCGTGCAGCTCCAGCGCAACTCGTGGGCGTACAGCCTCGAGAACGTCTCCTCGACGCACGCATGCCCGACGACGAACGGCGGAATGACGACCTGCGCGCCCGCCTGCCGCACCGCTTCGCCCAGCGCGTGATCCTCGGCCAGGTGATGCGCGAATCGCGCGAGGCCGCCGATACGTTCGAGCGTCGCGCGCGTGATCGCAATCGTCTGGCCAAAGCACGGCCGCGCACGCCCGATGAAGAGCCCGGTGATCACGCCCGGCAGGAAATGGTAGTTCGTCATCGCGACGGCGATCCCGGGCCAGAAACCCGGCGATGCGACACCGCGGTACACACTCGTCACGATGCCGACATCCGGCTGCTGCAGCGCGCCGACGACCGCGCGCAGATAATCGCGCTCGACCAGCACGTCGCTGTCGGCGAGGCACAGCACCGAATACTCCGCGTGTTCGAGCATGTTCACGAGATTGCCGATCTTGCGGTTCGGCCCGTACAGCCGCGCATCGGCGACGACCTTGATGTTCGCGTCAGGGTAGCGTGCACGCAGCGTCTCGACGGCCGCGAGTGCCGCGTCGCCTGCATCGTGCACGCCGAACAGGTGCTGGACCGGGCCCGGGTAATCCTGCACGAAGAAGCTTTCGAGATGCTGTACGAGCTGCCACTCGTCGCCGTGCAGCGGCTTCGCGACGGTGACGCCCGGATACTCGCGCGGCTGCGCCGCCGGCCTCGAAAAGAACCGCCCGACCAGCACGCTGGCCGCGACCGTATACGCAATACCCAGCAATACGCCCAGCCCGCAGACGATCGACATCGCGCCGGCCAGCGCGTGCAGCACATGCAGCAACACCATGCGATTCCCCAGTGGTGGCCCGGCGGGACCGTGGTGCATCGGGGCGGGCACGCGCGAAGGCGGGCTCACCCGTGTGCGTAGCGGAACCGATTTCCGTTGAGCCGGATATGAAGGATGACCAGCCGACGGTACGCGCAATCGGATGACACTGCTACCGTGTGACGATCGATTCCGGTCACGTGTACGAATCCGCAATCCAGCGCCGCCCTGAACGCCGCGCGGGCAAGCTTGCGGACCGAAAGGATCGCGGTGACGATCGCGACGACGGTCCACATGCGAAACGTCATCGTCGTGAAAAATGCCTCGGGTACGCGCAGCGCCAGCCATGAAACCAGCACGAAGCACTGAACGAACATGCCGGCCAGCGCGGCGATCAGCAGGTAGGCGCGCCATCGCTCGATCGTTGAGGGGGCCATGAGGAATGAATCTCCCGTACGGGCGACTCGCGTCGAACGGACATCGATCGGCAAGGTCGCGGATTGACGGGCAAGCCGGACAGGCGTGACCCGGTTCGGGATCAGGGGCAGCGGAAAATCCCCCCTGGAAGCGGTGTGGCCGATGGTAGCGGGATTGCCGCCGCCGAACCTTAAGCGTTCTTCAGAATCGGAAGAAGTTTGATCCAGCACAATTACAATCCGTTGCACGGCAGGTGCGGCGCGCTCGTACAATCGCAGGCATCCCGCCCCCGAATCGACCATGCGACTCCTCCTTGTTGAAGACGACGACCTGATCGGCAGCGGTCTCGAGATCAGCCTGACCCAGGCCGGCTATCACGTGGACTGGTTGCGCGACGGTCACGCAGCGGCAGCCGCGCTCGCGACCACGCGCTTCGCGCTCGTCGTGCTCGATCTCGGCCTGCCCGGGAAATCGGGCACCGAGCTGCTGCGCGCGTTGCGCGATGCGGGCGATACCGTCCCCGTGCTGGTCCTGACCGCGCGCGGCACCGTGGCCGACCGCGTCCGCGGCCTCGACGACGGCGCCGACGACTATCTCGCGAAACCGTTCGAACTGACCGAAGTCCTCGCCCGCTGCCGCGCGCTCGTGCGCCGCTCGCAAGGCCGCGCCGGCGACGAGATCGTGTGGCGCGACATCACGATCGACCTGACCGCCCACACGGTGACACGCGATGCGTCGCGCATCGCGCTCACGTCGCGCGAGTGGGCCATCCTGGTCCAGCTCGTCAGCCACCCGGGCGCGCCGCAGTCGCGCTCGCGCCTCGAGGACACCCTGTACGGCTGGCAGGAAGGTATCGAAAGCAATGCGATCGAGGTGCATGTGTCGAACCTGCGCAAGAAGCTCGGCGCGGAACTGATCCGCACCGTTCGAGGCGTCGGCTACGTCGTCGATCTCGCATGACGTCCCGCTCGATACGGCGCCGGGTTTCGTCGATGGCGCTCGGCTGCGTGACGGTCGTGTGGCTCGTCGCCGTGTTCGGCAGCTTCCGGTATGCGACGCGCGAGATCGGCGAATGGGAAGACGCCCGCCTCGTCGAATATGCGTCGCTGCTGGTCAATCTCTCGCCTGCCGACCTCGACCGCCTCGCCCGTGTGCCGCCGGACGCGCGTGTCGAACTGGATCGCCGCGGCTCGAAACCCGCCCCCGAAACCGACGGCGATCGCCTTCCGCGCGACGTGCTGTTCGAGGTGCGCGACGCACGGGGCCAGGTCGTCGCGTCGAGCCTCCCGGCCGGCGCCGCCGGCCTGCCCGACGCGCACGACCCGCGCGGTGTTCCTGAAACGATCGTCATCCGCGGCGCGTCATGGCGTACGCACACGCTGCGCGACGACGCGTCGGGACGCCGGATCCGCGTGATGGAAATCGCGAACACGCGCAGCGACCTGGCGACCGGCACCGCGCGCGGCATCGTCCTGCCGTTGATCGTCGCGCTCCCGGTGCTGGCGCTGCTCCTCTGGTACCTGATCGGACGCGGTCTCGCGCCGTTGAAGACGCTGTCGACGCTGATCGGCGCACGCGACGCGCGATCGCTCGAACCGCTCGGCATCGCCGCCGTGCCGGACGAAGTGCGCCCGCTGGTCGACGCGATCGACCGCCTGCTGGCCCGGCTGCGGCAATCGATCGTGCGCGAGCGCGCGTTCACGTCCGACGCCGCGCACGAGCTCAAGACACCGCTTGCCGCGATCAAGGTCCAGGCCCAGGTAGCCATCGCGACCGACGATCCGGCACTCCAGCGGCTCGCGATGCAGCGGGTCGTTCAAGGCGTCGACCGCAGTGCGCGTCTCGCCGAGCAGTTGCTGCTGCTCGCGCGGCTCGACGAATACGAACGCATTCCGACACGCGCGGTCGCCGTTCGCGAACTCGTCGAAGCCGCCCTCGACCGCCATCTCGCGAAGGCGTCGGACAAAGCCATCGACCTCGTGGCCGGCCCCGTCTCCGAGCGCGCGATCGACGCCGATCCGATCCTGATCGGCATCCTGCTCGACAACCTCGTCGACAACGCCGTGAAGTACGGCCGCCCGGGCGGCCGCATCGAGCTCGGCGTGCGCGACGACGGCGCACTGCAATGCATCGTCGTTCGCGACGACGGGCCCGGTGTCGCCCCCGGCGAGCACGAGCGGCTCGGCGACCGCTTCTATCGCGGCAGCGGCGCGCAGTCGCCCGGCAGCGGGCTCGGGTTGTCGATCGTCACGCGCATCGCGCAATACCTGGGCGGCACCGTGCAGTTCGGGCCCGGCATCGGCGGCCAGGGCCTCGGTGTCGCGGTTGCACTGCCGTCGGCCGGCGCGGGCGAAGCGACGCCGGCAGGCTCACCCGACGACCGATCGCCGCGTGAGATGCCGCATGCTTAACGTTTCGTTAAGCATGCGGTCGTAGAATCCCCCCGTCCGATACCGTCCCCGCCGTACGCAGGAGTCTCCATGTCCACACCCGCCCGATATGACACCGTTGCGCGTTTTCTTCACTGGTTGATCGTCGCGCTGATCGTCGCGCAATATGCGATCGGCTGGACGATGCCCGACGTGCATCGCGATACGCAGCCCGTCGGCCTGATCGCCGCGCACCTGATCGTGGGCACCGCACTGCTCGCCGCGATGGCCTGCCGCGTGCTGTGGCGCGCGACGCATCGCCCGCCGGCGAACGACCTGTCTCCTGCAATGCGTGCGCTGTCGGGCGTCACGCATTTCGCGCTCTACGCGCTGCTGATCGCCGTGCCGCTGCTCGGCTGGATCAACGCATCGTCGCGCGCGTGGGGCGTGACGCTGCTCGGGATCGTGCCGCTGCCCGCGCTGTCGGCGGCCGGTTCCGGATTCGGCCACGCGATGGGCGACGTGCACGGCATCCTCGCCTGGGTGCTGTTCGCCGGCATTTGCCTGCACGTCGCAGCGGCGCTGGCGCACCGCTTCGTGCTGCGCGACCAGGTCCTGCAGCGCATGATGCCCTGGTGATCGCACGATCGGCAGCGCGGCATGGCAGGGCGTGCATGAACCGGCCTGCCGCCAGGGCCGCACGCGTCGTCGCCCCGGCTCATCGCGCGACCGGCCGGCCTGACCATCGCGCGCCGCCGGCCAGATGATCGCGGCGCCGAGCGAAGCGGCGCGCGATCACGGGCACGGCGGCCGGCGCCCTTCCACCGCGTCGGGCGGCACGAACGGCTGCCGGACGGCCGTGCCGCGAACACGACGGCCTGAAGTCGCACAAGACCATATCGGCACCTAGTTGCTGTTCTGCGCCGGCATACCGGCCGCCGGTACATGCGCGGCGGCAGCCGCCATCCGGGCCCGGTCCTGTTCGGCAAGCCTCGCTTGCGCCGCCTGGATGTCCGCCGGATACTCGCCGTCGTCCCCTTTCGCCGGGTCGTACCCGGCTGCTTCCAGGCGCATCAATTCGTCGCGAACCTGCGCGCGCGTCAGCGGCGCGGCCGATTGCGCGAAGGCCGACTGACCGACGATCGCCGCGATCATCGTCAGTACTGCGATATATGCTTTCATCATGAACTCCTTTCATGTTCCATATCGATCAACCTGGGTGAATGCCTGCACTGCGAACGCAGGCGGCTGCGTCAGCTGCCGAAATAGATCGTGCAGAAACTCGCCGGGCCGACGCATGCGGCGGAATGCTGGCGTGGCGCCATCGTCGCCGGCTTGCCCGCATCGGACGACGCGGCCGGCTCGCTGCCGACTGCCGTGCCGGCCTGGCGCTGCGGCATCCGTTCGACCTGCTGCCGGAACAGCGGGCTCACGTCCGGATACGACGTATCGGTCACGAAGCGCAGCCCCTGGTTCTCGGCGTCGATCAGTTGCTGCCTGACCTGCGCGCGCGTCAGTGCCTGCGCCGATGCGGGCGCCGCGACACCCGCGAAAGAAATCGCCGCCACGGCGGCGGTCAACAGCCAATGCTTGTTCATGTTCCACTCCTTAAGAAGTCAACGAGACGACGTGCTACACCCGTATGACGACGGAGCGTGTGCATTTATTCCCGCATGTCGCGGCCCGGATCACGCGGCTTCCGCGGCTCCGGGGGGGCGTGGAACGAACCTTCATGAATCTGTCATTCTTTCGTCAGCCGGCGTAACCTGACGTAACGCAGCGCCCGACCCGCTTCGGGCAGACTGACGTCACCCTTTTCGGATCGCGCCTCGATCGACCATGTCCGTCGCTTACGACTATGCAGCCGGCCTGCTGCGCAAGCTGTACGACCGCCATATCGACGGCGGTGCGGTGCTCGATACGGCCGCGTTTCCCGATGCCGCGCGTTTCGTCCGTGCGTGGCCCGCCATCCAGGCAGAGGCATTCGCCGTGGCGCGCGACATGGCGCGCATCCCGCGCTTCCACGAGATCATGCGCGAGCAGTACGACATCTCGGCCAACGATGCACGCGACTGGCGGATGTTCATCATGCAGGCGTACGGCCAGCCATTCCCGCGCAACCTGTCGCGCTGCCCGACCGTCGCGTCGATCGTCGCAACGTCGCCGGACGTGCTGTCCGCATCGCTGTCGTTCCTCGCGCCCGGCAAGCACATTCCACCGCATCGCGGGCCGTTTCGCGGCATCCTGCGCGGCTATCTCGTGCTGTCGATGCCGAAGCGCGCGGACGGCACGCCGGCCGCCGTGCTGAAGGTGGACGGCCACGAATACCGGCTCGACGAAGGCCGTTTCCTGCTGTGGGACGATACGTTCATGCACGAGGTGTGGAACGACAGCGACGCAGTGCGGATCGTGCTGCTGCTCGATATCCGTCGGCGCGGCATGCCGCGTTTGCTCACGTGGCTGTCGAATGCGGTGATCGGCGTCGTGCGGATCGGGATCAGGATACGCGGGCGATCGATTCCGGTTTAGCGCAGGCGGCGGGCACTCTCCGGGCGCTTCGTTTCGACTGCCCTCTCTGATGTCGAAAGGGCGTCTGGGCCGGCCCGGATGCAGGCGAAATCATCAGGACACCTTTCCGAAATCATCCGGCAACGCATAGATGCCGCGCTTCGCGACGCACGGAACAGGCGGCGCGATCTGCCGAACGTTCACCAGTTCCCAGCACACGTATCCGGCACACCATTGCTTGCCTTGCGAGCGGGCTTCATCGGGCGTCCAGTCGTGCACCCCCATGACATCAACCATCGCGAGCGCGATACCGTCGGGATCCTCCTGCCCGTCCTGTCGCAGGAAGATCGTGTTCTGCACCAGCACGAGATCGCGCAACGGCATGGCCGGCGGCGCCCACGAGCGGATCTCCACGCGCTTGCGGCCCGCGACGATATCGTCGACGGCCGGTTTGACGATCGACAGCGCGGATCGCGGCATGGCGGGAATGTCCTTCATCGGCAAGTGGAGAGCATGCGGCCGTCGCGCGGCATGGCGGCCGAATCCGGCCTGCGATGGCAGCCCGGGCGGGATTGTTGCCGATCCGCGTGATCGTGTCGACCGCGACGGATCGACACGCCGGCGCACGGCGACTACGAGACGTCGTCTTTGCGCCCCCGACGGATCGCCTAAACTAAAGACCGTCCCTTCCGCGCGGCTCCTGCCGGCTCCCGCCATGGCGCACCTCTTCTTCGCCGCCTCGATCCAGCGGCATATCGAAACGCCCGAGCGCGAAATCGACGCCCGCACGGTCGGCGAAGCATTCGACACTGTTTTCGGCGAGCAGCCGCGACTGCGCGGCTACATCCTCGACGACCAGGGCGCGCTGCGCAAACACCTGTCGGTATTCATCGACGGCCAGCCGATACGCGACCGTCAGCGCCTGTCCGACGTGCTCGGCGACGCGAGCCGGGTCTATGTCGTACAGGCGCTGACGGGCGGATAAAGGGACGGATATATCGGGCCGGACCCGGTGCGAGAACGCCCGGACGGCCCCTCAGGAGACATCGCATATGAACGATCGACTGCTCGTCGGCACCCGCAAGGGCCTGTTCATCCTGCAGCCCGACGGCCACGGCGGCTGGACGCCCGGCGAACCGCATTTCATCGGCGAGCCCGTCAGCATGGTGCTCGCCGACCCGCGCGACGGCACGCTGTATGCGGCGCTCAACCTCGGCCATTTCGGCGTGAAACTGCATCGCCAGCGAGCCGGCGCCACCGGCTGGGAAGAATGCGCGGTCCCCGTCTACCCGCCGCAACCGGCCGACGCG
>NZ_ASSI01000007.1:0-24839 GCF_000466765.1 Burkholderia sp. AU4i
CGAAGGCGTGAGGGATTGAAGCCGAATAGCCGTGACGGCAAAAGTAGCACGGGGCGCAGCCCGAAGATCCGGCGGCACATCGTGCCGACACGTCCATACAGCCTTAACACCCAGGTAGAGTGACAACGGAGAATGACTCGTCACAGCTATTATTCGACAACGAGTCATCAAAGGAACAGGGAGAACCATATATGCCATATCCCGTTGTGCCGTGGGAGCACGTTGCACCCAATTACCATCGAGGTACGATTCTGCTGGGCAATGGGGCTAGCATTGCTGTTTCACCGAGTTTTGGCTATGGCTCGTTGCTGGATCATGCCCAGCGAGCAGGCTTACTCGGAGCTGACGTACAGCAACTCTTTGGCTTTTTCCGAACCTCCGATTTCGAGTTGATCCTTCGACTGGTCTGGCAAGCGTCAAACGTCAATAGGTCACTACAGATACCAGACAATCGCACGCATCAAGCCTACCTGAATGTCAGAGAGTGTTTGATTCAAGCCGTTCGCGACGTGCATCCTGCATATGATCTAGTGAGTGGTCATTTGCCAAGCATGTACCAGTTCCTCAGAGGGTTCGATACGGTAATTTCCTTGAACTATGACTTGCTGGTCTATTGGACGATGACCTATGGACTCGACATTCAGGACGGACATCTATTCAAGGATTGCTTCCTGGGGAATGGCATGTTCGACGATGCTTGGCAGAGATTTCGAGCCCCCTATAGGGAACGGACTAACACCTTGGTGTTTTATCCGCATGGAAGTCTGGCTCTGTGCCGAACTGCAGTGGAGCAGGAGTTCAAGATTCACAACGCTGGGGAAGGTTTGCTGGAGGCCATCCTTGCGGAGTGGCGCAGTGAGCGCGTTGTGCCGCTGTTTGTCAGCGAAGGGACGATGCTGCAGAAAGTTTCCTCTATTCAGAACAGTTATTACCTTTCTACGGTGTACCGGGAGGTACTTACGTCACAGCGGTTCACATTGACGTTATTCGGCTGGGGACTCGGGGAGCACGATCGGCATTTATTGCGACGGATGCGCGGAACCGGCATCCAACGGGTGGCAGTCTCCGTTTTTGGTGGCAATCAGGTCTATTGCAACCATGCCTACCAAGTCATTCAGGATGATTTAGGGCCTGTCCATGTGGACTTCTTTGATAGTGAAAGCCCTGGATGCTGGATTCATGCGGTTCCGCCGGCGTTACCAGGACCTGGCTAACCCTACGTCGGCTTTCAGCGTTATCCGATGGCATCGTTGAAACCCCGGCGCGGTGCGCCGGGGTTATGCTGCTATGTCAGGCGGCGAGCGCGTGGGCTTCCACTACGTCGGCAGCATCTTCCACGTCCTCCGCGCCGTCCTGCGGCTCCGTGTCGTGTCCGCTCTTGAACACGGCGGGCATCCAGCCCATACCATCGGCCAGCCGTTCCGCTTCGCTGGCAATGTAGGCCTTCTTCAACTTTGCCAACCGTGTGACGTGTTCCGCTGCGAACTCGCCCACGGCTTCCAGAATCGCGGCCTTCGGCACATGCTGGAAATACCCGTCTGCGGTGGGCTGCCACCATGCGGCCATGTCTAGCCCCACGGCCTGCGCCAGTTCCGCGCCCGGCTGTTGCGCCGTGGCGCGAGGCGTCACCACGTCCACGGTCGCCGCCACGCATACCGCCAGCAGCCGCACCAGTTCGCCTTGCTCCATCGCCAGCAGCGCGGCGAACAGTTCGGCGCTGTCCTGCGGCAGCGCTTCGCCCGCGACCTGCTGCAACTCGCGCAGGGCTACGGCGGCGGGCGATTCGGGCCAGTCGGGGGCCATGCCTTCCAGCCGGTCTTGCACTTTCAGGCTCACGCCCAGCGGCAAGTCGTGGCCGTAGTGGTTGTCCTGCAAGACGCTCTGCACCATGCCATGCACCAGCGCGGCCAGCGCGACTTGCGGATGTCGGGCGACTTCGATTTGCAGCGCGGCGGTGCGGTGCGCGCTCAACCGCTGCGCCAGCCGGTCGGACAGGCTCGCGGCCTTGGGCTGCTCGGCGTCCTCGCCTTCGTCGTCGTTCCCGGCTTCGCCTTCCGCGCTGCCGAAACCCTGCCGCAAGCGTTCCAGCGTGCGCAGCGCGTTGGCTTCGGCTTCGCGCAACAGCCCGCGATGAATCACAGCTTCGCCGCCGCGGTCGAGGGTGACGATGGCACCGGCCACGGCGCGCACGTCCGGGGCGTAGCCCCGCAAGGCTTCCTCCACGGCTTGCAGTTCCCCGGCGACCTGTTCGCGGCGCGGTTCCAGCGCCTCGGTCTTGTCCTCGTCCTCGGCGTCGTAGGCTTCTTCCAGTTCGGCGTCGATCTTGTCGAGGCGGGTTTGCAGCGATGCGATGCGGCGGGCTTCGCGGGCGCTCGGTTCGCGGCGCTGGCGCGGCGCGTTCTGGAACGCCTGCCGCTCGGCGTAGCTCATGTGCGGCACGGCTTCCACCCATGCCCAACCCTCGGCGCGCACGTTCCCGGCCAGCGCATCCAGCTTGCTGCGCACCAGCGTTTCCAGCAGCGCGGCGTCGGTCAGGTAGGTTCCGGCATCGCCTTCCGCGAACAGGTCGCGGCGGATGCCGCCGCCCGCCGCCGTGTAGGCGTCCAGCCCAACGAAGCGCACTAGCGGATGCGTGGCGTCGATTTCGCGCTCGGTCAGGCGTTCGCGCAACGCGGACGCGCCACGCTGCCATTCGGGCGCACCGTAGAACGCGGCTTCCTGCGCGGCGTGGTCGTCGGTGATGGTCAGGGCCATCAACTGTTCCAGCGTGACGGCTCCGCCCCGGTAGTCGGCCAGCAGGCGCGGCGAGACGTTGGCGAGTTTGAGACGGCGCTGCACCACAAGCGGGGTCACGCCGAAGTCGGCGGCAATGTCTTCGATGGGGCGGCCTTCCTTGACCAGCGCGGCGAACGCCTCGAACTGGTCGGCGGGGTGCATCTGCTCGCGCAGCAGGTTTTCCGCGAGGCTGACGGTACGGGCCGAAGCGTCGGGCACCAGCAGGCAAGGCACTTCAAAGTCGGCGGCGATGCGCTTCTTCTTCGCCAGCAGCTTCAACGCGGTCAGGCGGCGGTCGCCCGCCACCACTTCGTATTGCTCGCCATCGGCGGACAGGATGACGACGAGGTTTTGCAGCAGACCGATGCGGGCGATGCTCGCGGCCAGTTCGGGAATGGACAGGCGCGGGGTCTTGCGTGCGTTGCGCTTGGAGCGGCGCGGCAGCAACTGCGAGAGCGGAACCAAAATCAGGTTCTTGGTCGGGTCGGCCACTTCCAACGGCGCGGCGGTTTCGATGGCTCGGGTTTCGATTTGGGTAACGGCGTTCATGGTGATAACTCCTTGCGGTTAGGGATGCAGCAGCGAGAGAAGCGGCAAGGGCTGCTGCCTGCCCCTGCCGCGTGGGGATTCAGGCTTTCAACTGGCGCATGCCATCGGCTAGCAGCCAAAGCGCACGGTTGAGGCGGATGTTCTGGTCGATGCCCTGCACCGGGCGGGTTTGCTGGCGGCGTCCGTTGGCGCTGCGCCCGCGCAGTCCGCCTTGGGTCAGGTTCTCTTGCGTGCGGTTGAACACGCTCCACAAGTCCGGGCGGCGATCATCAAAGCGGCGCGGCATCAAGATTTGTGATTCCGTGATGGGCGCGGGCTTGTCGGGGTCGTCGTACTTGAGGGCCAGCGCGGCGCGGGCGAACACTTCGGATTCGCCATCGTTCAAGGTGATGGCGCGCATGGCATCGCGGGATTCCTGCACGTGGTCGAAGCCGCGCAAGACTTCGTAAGCGCCTTCGATGACGGAACCGGCCACGTCGCCTTTGTGCGGCACGCGCACATCGGCCACTGTGTCGCCGCAGACAAGGCCATTGCTGCAAACGAACCGGAACATTCCGGCCAGCATCTGATAGCTGCTCGTGCCGTCATGCGAGTTCAACAGCACGATTTCATTGGCTTCCGCGCCGTTGATCTGGCTGGCGTGGCGCAGGCGCAGCATGTGCTTGGTGAAGTCGCGGCGGTCCTCGTTGCGCACGCGGGTCTGCGCCACCATGAAGGGCTGGAACCCTTCCTTGCGCAGTTCCGCCAGTACGGCGGCGGTTGGGATATAGGCGTACCGCTCGGAACGGCTTTCGTGCGGGGCGTCCGCGAAGATGGACGGAGCTACGCGGCGGATTTGGTCATCGGACAGCGGGTAGTCGCTGCGCAGCGACGGGGAGCGGGAAGCGAATCGGGATGCGAGTTGCATGGCATTTCTCCTGACGAAAAAGGTTTGCTGTTCAAACCGCACACCGGATTCCTAGATTCGGAGCCCAGCCTTTCGGCTGTTCGGTGCGGTCGGCACGAGGAACCCGGTTGGCCTCGTTGCCACCGTCTTTCCTGAGTTCATCGCCCGCGGCCAAAGGAGCGCGCGGACGGGGGCCGTCAAGGAAACGAGCGCAGGGTTGGTGCGGCCCGCAGGCGCAGCCGAGGACACGGCCCTGCGCGCCTTGACGGCACACGGGAGCGGGCTACGGTCGCGGGTAAGGTGATGAAGTCAGGGGAGACGGCTGGACAAGGCAACGGCCATCCCTGTATGCCGACCGCACGCAAGCGAAGCGCGCAGGCCCGAAGCTGGAAGCCGGGCCGAAGGCGTCAGCCGAGCGGAGCGAGGGAACGATGGACGCCAGATAGGGGCGAGACTCGCGCAGCGAGGCTCGATGCGCTACGCGCACGACAGCGCGACCGGCCATTGCTCAGATGGCCGGGGACGCCCGAACGCAAAGTGGCCTTTACGATGACGCTATGCCCGAGACAGAACACGCCGATTCCAACGATCCCCTGGAACACATGTTCCAGCGCTCGGAGGCCTTGCACGAACGGTTCAACGAACTGCTCGACGGCGCCGATTTCGACGGCTCCCCATGCATCTGGCCTGGAGGTGCTGCGTAACTCGAACGGCCTGAGGACCATGATCGCCATGATGATGGCCATCCTCAGCGGCGATGAAGCCATCACCATTCCGATGGGCAAGGCCCAGCCGGCGTTCGCCGACTGCCCGCCGGACTTGCTCAAGCCCTGATGGCCGGTCATACGACACCCCGCCCGACCAGGCGCGCATAGGCGCTCAGGCGCTTCTGGGCGTGGAATCGCAGATCACGCTAGACGGCAAACCTGCCAGTCGACGACGGCGCTGTGACCGCCACTGCCGCAGCCTCTCTTACCACTTGACCTCGCTTTATGAGATAATTACTTTAGTCCATTGAAGAATTTTTATTTTTCAATATAAATCAATTAGTTATCGAGGTTGCGGGCGAAATGAGAGAAGAGCAGTCAGATTTAGCCCAGATGGTCCGCCTGGCTTTGGCCGAGCAGAGTGAGGATGTGCGCCTGTTCACGGCGCGGCTAGTCCGCAAGTACCGAGGGACGGCGCCCGACTTGGCCGAGCAGCTCGAACTGTTCCTGAAGTCGAAGCCAGTACGCAGTGTCTCTCCCATGCGCAAGCTGTCGCCTCAGCCGCCAACGGCCCACGCCTTGCCGGTTGACGACGAATCCCGTCTCTCTCTCCTGAAGGTGTTCAAGGACGAACCGACGACAGATGCGCCGCTGCTGTCCGGCGATGTCGAGGATTCACTGGGGCAACTCATCGCCGAGCGCCGGCAGAGCGATCGACTTCAGGCCATGGGGCTGACGCCGACCCGCTCGGCCATCTTTGTGGGGCCGCCCGGGGTCGGCAAGACACTCACGGCCCGCTGGCTGGCCGCGCAATTGAAGGTGCCGCTGTACGTGCTCGACCTGACAGCCGTGATGAGCAGCCTGCTAGGCAAGAGCGGCACCAATCTGCGGGCGGCCATCGATTTCGCCAAACGCGAGCCTTGCGTGCTGCTGCTGGACGAAATCGACGCTATCGCCAAGCGACGCAGCGATGACAGCGACGTAGGCGAACTCAAGCGCCTGGTCACGGTGATCCTGCAAGAAGTCGACGAATGGCCTGCCAGCAGTGTATTGCTGGCGGCCACCAACCACCCGGAACTGATCGATCCGGCGCTGTGGCGACGCTTCGACCTGGTAGTCCAGTTCAAGACGCCCGATGAACAGGCAGTCAAGGAAGCCATCAAGCGATTCCTGGGGCCGGACTACGCCCTTTTTGCCCGTTGGATCGACATCCTGGTGTTTGCATTCGCCGGCCATTCGTTCAGCGACATCGAGCGCGACGTGCAGCGCTTCCGGCGTGCCGTGGCGCTGGGCACGACCACCGACGCTGATCTGGTCGAAGACTTCATGAAGGCGCGTGCGTTGGCGCTCGATAGGCAGGGCCGCATCGATCTGGCAGTGATGCTGGCCAAGCAGACCCGCCTGTCCCAGCACACTGTTTCCGACATCACCGGGGTGAGCCGGGACACGATCCGAAAGTACACCAATGAGACGTCTGCGGTACGAAAGGCCGCACAACGGAGAAAGGCTGACGCATGAGCCAAACCAATTTCCTGATCGGTCGTGGCGAGCTGCTGACCCATGACATCGTCGGTCCGAAGCGCATGCCAGGCAAGGCCGAGGTCTACACGTTCGCGCAGGCGAGGGAGCGAATGGTTCCTCAGTTCCGCAGTGCAAGCAAGGCGCTGGACGAGCTATCTGCTGACGCTTGCCCGGGCGACTTCGCGGTAGCCCGGCTGATGATGAATCCCAGCTTCATTGCGCGCTCGTATTTTCCGACAGGACTGCTGCGTAGTACGGGACTGGAGTCCATCGGGAGCCGTACCGTCAAGGTCAAGCCGCAGGCCTGGACCCGCAAGGGGCAGCCGCATGAAACCACAACGACCGAACTGTTTGTCGCCGGCAAGCGCCAGGCTTTCCGCAACCTCTCCCGATGGACGCAAACCATTGAGGCGGAATCCGACGAGGGCGAAGATCTTGCCCACATCGAACAGTTTGCCGCCTTTGCGCCAGCAGAGCGAATCGTGGGCCTCGGCGGCCCGAAGGATCGCTTTTTCGAAGTAGGCCTACATCTGCTACCGGATGAAGACCCGGGCCTAATCCAGAAGGCTTTGGTGAAGTTCGCGCAGCAGGAAGGCGTGAAGGTCCACAGTGAAGTCGATTTCATCGCCGGCAATCTGTGGTTCGTGCCGGTCGAGGGCAAGCCGCGCGACATTGAGCGGTTGGCCAGCTTCGCCTTCGTGCGGGTGATCCGTCCCGTGCCAAAGCTGCGTGGTATCCGTCCCTTGCAACGCAGTGGTGGGCCCTCAGTGGGATGCAGCCTCCCCACCGAACAGGCCCTTTCATCCGAACCTCGTGTCGCCATCCTGGACGGTGGCCTGCCTAAGCACCATCCGATCGGCCCCTGGCTGCGCTCGTACCGCAAGCTCGACGAAGACGCCGACGATGATCCGGACGGCCCGGAGCATGGCTTGGGCGTGACCTCGGCCGTGCTGTTCGGTCCGATCCAGCCCAACGGTACGGCCGGCAGGCCGTTCGCCCCGGTGGACCATCTGCGCGTGCTGGACCAGGAGGCGGGCGGCGAAGATCCATTGGAGTTGTATCGCACACTCGGTCTCATCGAGCAGGTTCTGCTGTCGAGGTCCTACGAGTTCATCAACCTGAGCCTGGGCCCAGATCTCGAAGTGGAGGACCGGGAAGTTCACGCTTGGACGTCCGTTATCGACGAGTTGCTCAGCGACGGCGACACGCTCATGACGGTGGCCGTTGGCAATAACGGAGACCGGGACCGCGAGCTCGGCTACAACCGCGTACAGGTTCCATCGGATTGCGTGAATGCGCTCGCGGTCGGCGCGGCCGACGACACCGATGCTGGCTGGGCACGCGCGCCCTACAGCGCGATCGGGCCGGGCCGCAGCCCCGGGGTTATCAAGCCAGACCTGATGGCGTTCGGTGGCAACCCAGCAGCCAAATACTTTCATGTGTTGGCGCCGAACGTGAAGCCGGTGCTGACGCCGCAGTTGGGTACCAGCTTCGCGGCTCCGTACCTGCTGCGTAGCGCGGTCGGCGTACGCGCGATCCTGGGCGGAGATCTGACGCCACTCGCCATCAAGGCCCTTCTGGTTCACGCGGCCGATCCTGGCGAGCATGATCCGGTCGAAGTGGGTTGGGGCAAGATTCCTGAGGACACCCTCGACATTATCACCTGCCCGGATGGTGTGGCCCGCGTGGTCTACCAGGGCGAGCTCAAGCCCAGTAAGTACTTGCGTGCCAGCCTGCCGCTGCCCAAGGAAGGACTGCTCGGCAATGTGCGTCTGAAGGCGACGTTCTGCTATGCCTCACCCACCGATCCGCAGGATGCCGCGGCCTACACCAAGGCCGGCCTCGAAGTCGTCTTCCGGCCCAACGACGAGAAGATCAAGGATGGCAAGAGCAACGCGGATACCAAGGGCTTCTTCGACTTGAAGAAGTTCGCCACCGAGCAGGAGCGGCGTTCGGATCAGGGCAAATGGGAAACTGTGCTGCACGGAGCCAAGACCTTCCGCGGCTCCAGCCTCAAGAACCCCGTTTTCGACATTCACTACAACGCCCGCGACGGCGGCGGCCGGGCCACCACTGGTGCCGAGAAGATCCGCTATGCACTGATCCTCTCGGTCGAGGCCCCGAAGCATGCTGATCTCTACAACGACATCTTGCGTGCCTATGCCAAAACCCTCGTGCCGATCCAGCCGCAGGTGTCCTTGCCGATTCGTGTTCGGTGACGGTGGAAAAGAGAACGCATGTATAGAGCGGGCTGACGGGCAAGGAGAAGATCGATGCCGAAACCCTTGAGAAGCAAGGATAAAAACGGGGAGCCGTTCGCGCGACCCCCGGAGATCGACGCCTGTTTGCAGAGGCTGGAGTCGATCGATGCCGCGACACGCCTGCAGGCCTTCACCGTCGCGTCGAGGAAGAGCGACGGCTATGTGCCGTCGGAAGCACTGACATATTTCCTGCGGCGCGCCCATGCGACAGGCGCAAAGGACGAGTTCAAGCAGCTTTTCGGACTGCTCATGAAGCGCGTCGGGCAGTCTCTGTTTGCATCGATCCCGGACTCTCGTATGGCCGGGGCACAAGACATCAGAGAAGAGGTCATGAGCCGATTCGCTGAGCGAATTGCCAAGGACTGCAGCGGCCGCTTCGCTATGCTGGATTTCTTTGAAGTGCGGTTCGACCTAGGGATGCTCTGAACAAATCCCTTCGGCGACAATAGCGCAAGGTTCGACGGATGACGACGATGCAGCTGAGCTTCGGGGACGCGGAACACACGGGCAAGCGCAAGAAGACGCGGCGCGAGGTCTTCCTGGCGGAGATGGAGCAGGTGGTGCCGTGGAACGCATTGCTGGCGCTGATCGCACCGCACTACCCGAAGATGGGCCAGCGCGGCCGGCAGCCGTATCCCTTGGCGACGATGCTGCGCATCCACTTCCTGCAGCAGTGGTACTCGCTGAGCGACCCGGGCATGGAAGAGACGCTGTACGAGATGCCGGTGATGCGCCGCTTTGCCCGCCTGGGCGGGCTGGACAACATCCCGGACGAGACCACGATCCTCAACTTCCGCCGGCTGCTGGAGACGCACGAGCTTGCGCCGCAGATCCTGGAGCGCGTGAACGCGCACCTGGCGCGTAAGGGCCAGAGCCTGAAGGCCGGCACGATCGTCGATGCGACGATCATTGCGGCACCGAGCTCGACCAAAAACAGGGACGGCGAGCGCGATCCGGAGATGCACCAGACGAAGAAGGGCAATCAGTGGCACTTCGGGATGAAGGCGCACATTGGCGTGGATGAGGAGTCCGGCCTGGTGCACCACGTGGAGTGCACGGCGGCGAACGTGAATGACGTGACGCAGGTGCACAAGCTGCTGCACGGCAAGGAAGATACGATCTGCGGCGACAGCGGCTACACCGGCGCGGACAAGCGCGAGGAGCTGCAAGGCGTGGAGGCTGCGTTCTGGATTGCGGAGAAGCCCTCGAAGTTGCGAGCGCTGAAGAACAAGCGCGAGCGCAAGTACACCGAGCGCTGGGAGCACTTCAAGGCCAGCCTGCGGGCGAAGGTTGAGCACCCGTTCCGGGTGGTGAAGCGGCAGTTCGGTTACACCAAGGTGCGCTATCGCGGCTTGGCGAAGAACACGGCGCAGGTGCTGACGCTGTTCGCGCTGTCGAATCTGTGGATGGCGCGGCGACGTCTGTTGCAGCCGACGGGCTAAATCCGTCCGTTGGACGGGGAAACCCGTCGAAAAGCGCCAGAAGTGGCGAGAAAGTGATCACATCGAGGTCGATCAGGCGCCTTGGCGCTGAAATCTGAGCATCAGCGCGCTTTGATCAGACCTTCCCTAGCATTCGCCCGGTTCCGCAAGACCGTGCTGAGGCAGATTGGTCCGGCCTCGGTCCTTACAGTGCCGCTGTCCACGGATGACGATGAGGGTCAGGACATTTCACCGGAGGTCGAGGCAGCAGCGGCCGACTTCCTCGGAGGCGACCCTCAAAAAATTGACGACCCGGCTTTCCGGTTGGAGTTGGACGCTGCGATTGACGCATTACCAGACGATCAGAGGCGGGTCGTTGGCTTGCTACGGCAAGGCTTCCAGATCGACTCGAAGGACCCGAACATCATGACTATCGCGAAGATGCTCCAGTGCGATGAGAGAACCGTGCGCAATCGCCGCGACCGTGCCTACAAGACCCTCAGGTCTGTTCTGCAGGAGGACGCATGAGTACGTCAAAGCCTTTCGCTGCAGACGAGGAATCTGTGCTGATGGCGTTCTCCATGGAGCCCAACCATGGCCGGGAAACGCTTGAACGCTACATTAGGGAGTACCCGCAGCATGCGACCGCGCTGATCGACTGTTCGATCGATCTGCTTTATGAGGCGCCAGAAGGCGATGTTCCGGCGACCGAAGTGCCGGACAGCGCGATTGATAAGGCCTGGCAGCGATTCGAGCGGGCTGTCCAGCAGCCCGATGCGGAGGTTGCGAATCCGTTCACCAAGCTCAATACGAGCAGCTTCAAGTCGCTCGCACGCAGCCTGGACGTCAGTAACCTCTTCCTCATGCGGGTGCGCGATCGGGCCATTCGTACTGCCACCATTCCTGCCCGATTCGTCGAGAAGCTTGCGTCAGAACTGGGTGTCACCGTTCAATCTGTGAACGCATACCTGCAGGGGCCACCGGGCATGGTTTCCGGACACGCTTTTCGGTCAAATGTGAAGCCGAGTGTGGGCGAGCAGATCACGTTCGACCAAGCTGTCGCGACTTCACAACTCACGCCGGAGCAGCAGGCGACGCTAAAGGCACTGTCGGACTGAACGATGGACGCCACCGAGGCCGCTCGACTGGAAGCAGAACGCCTGCACCGTGCGAACGTCGCGGCCGGCGGAGATCCGACCCGGCCTTTAGTGTTTGCGCTTCAGGAAGCCTCAAATCGCGGCTTGGATGTGTACGCGCTGCGAGAAGGAGACCCACAGCTTAAGGGAGGCAAAGCCACGTTCGACTGTCAGGCTGGAGGCATCCTCTACGAGGATCGTGGATCAGACTTCGAGCGCGCGTTTTTGATTGCACACGAACTCGGCCATGTCGTGCTGGAAGGTGGCACGCTCGATGTGGTGACGGTGGATGTCGAGCCCGACCGATCGCTGGAAGACGCACCGGTGGGCGTCGATCGTGTCCTTGACTACGGGGCGCGTGAGCGACGTGAAGTGAAGATGGACCTTTTCGCGCGCGAGTTCCTGCTGCCGCGTCCTGTGTTGCGCGAGTTGCATGTCAACGAAGGACTGACATCCGACGCGATCGCGATGCGCTTCGGCGCGCCGCTCGCTGTGGTGCAGCAACAGTTGCTTGATGCACTGCTGCTGCCAGCGGCCGAAGAGCCGAACCCCGTAGGCGCCGGCGCCGTGGCAGCTCCGCTCACCCCAGACCCCACGCAGGCTCAGGCGGCAGCACATCGTGGCTTGGCGTTTCAGCTGCAGGCAGGGCCGGGTACGGGCAAGACGCGGACGCTTGTTCGTCGCATCGAAGGGTTGCTTGCGGACGGCGTCGATCCCACCACGATCCTGGTACTCACCTTCTCCAACAAGGCGGCCAATGAACTGTGCGAGAGGATTGCCGCGAGCAATCCTGTCGCGGCGGCGGCGATGTGGATCGGCACATTCCACGCATTCGGGCTGGACATCGTTCGCCGCTTTCACGACCGACTGGCGCTGCCGCCGGACCCACGATTGATCGACCGGACGGAGGCCATTGAACTCCTGGAGGACGAGTTTCCGCGGCTCGACCTGAAGCACTATCGCAACCTCTGGGACCCGGCCCTGGATTTAAGCGACATGCTGAGCGCGATCTCGCGCGCCAAGGATGAGGTTGTCGATGCAGCAGGCTATCGCGCCCTCTCGCAGTCGATGGCGGATCGAGCAGGGACCGACCAGGACGCGAAGGTTCGTGCGCAGAAGTGCCTGGAGGTCGCCACGCTCTTCGAGGCGTACGAACGGCTGCTGACCGCGCGCCAGCTGCTGGACTTCGGTGACCTGGTCGCGCTGCCGGTTCGTCTTGTCGAGGGCAGCGCCGAGGTAAGGGATGCCCTGCGTGCTCGCCATGAGCATGTACTGGTAGATGAATACCAAGATGTCAACCGCGCCTCGGTCCGGCTCCTGAAGGCCATCGTCAGCGACGGCCGCAACCTGTGGGTTGTCGGCGATGCACGCCAATCCATCTACCGCTTCCGCGGCGCCTCTGCGACGAACATCGCGCGCTTTGCGATCGACTTCCCCGGCGCGCAGGCCGCACAGCTGGGCGTCAACTATCGCTCCGACGAACGGATCGTCGATGTGTTCACCGAGTTCGCGCGCGGCATGCAAGCATCCGCCGGTGCGTTGCCGCTGAACCTGCTGGCCGACCGCGGCTCCACAGGAGAACGGGTTGAGCTTCGCGTTGCCGGGTCGGCTGACGATGAAATCTCCGCGCTTGCCGCGTCGATCACGGCCCTGCACGAGCAGGGCATTGCCTATGGTGGCCAGGCGGTGCTGTGCGCGTCCAATGCGCGCCTGAACGCCATTGCAGAAGGTCTTGAGGCCCGGGGCATTCCCGCGCTGCACTTGGGCAGCTTGTTCGAGAGGCCGGAAATCAAGGATCTGCTGGCCTTGCTCTCGCTGGCGACCGACCCGCGGGCGGCCGCGATGGTGCGCGTGGCAACCATGGCTCGGCACCAAATGCCCTTGAAGGATGTCATGCGGGTCATTGAGCCGCTGCGGACGACGAATCCAGCTTCGCTGGATTGGTTGGCAATACACGCCGGAGTGGATGGCCTGACAGACGGCAGTCGAGAAGCGCTATCTCGCCTGTCCGCGCTCTTTGCAGGTGTGAACGCATCGACTGACCCCTGGCTCTTACTTGCTGGATGGACGATCGATGGTCTCGGACTCGCGAAGACGCTTTATTTGGCTGGTGATCCGCAGAGTCGCATGCAAAGTCTGGCTGTCTGGCAGTTCTTGAACTTCTGTCGCCGGCAGCCAAGAGGCCAAGGCATGCCAGTGGTTCGCCTGCTTGATCGCGTCAGGCGGTTAGTTCTGCTCTCTGAGGATCGTGGATTGAGCCAGTTGCCCCGCAGTGCCGAGAACATCGAAGCAGTGCGCTTGATGACCATCCACGGAAGCAAGGGGCTGGAGTTCGATGTCGTTCATTTACCTGGCATGGTAACGTCCGGCCTACCGCGCAACAACGTGCCGCCGCGTTGTCTTCCTCCGGACGGTCTGATCCATGGTTCGGAGGGACTGACCGGCATCGAGGCGGTGAAGGCCGGCCACGACGAGGAAGAAGAGTGCTTGTTCTTCGTAGCGCTTTCGCGAGCGCGCGATAGGCTGCAGCTGTATGCCTACGCCAGGCAGGCAGATGGTCGTACGCGTAGCGCCTCCAAGTTTATCGCCCCGATCGACCGACTCCTTGTTCGTCCGGTACCGGTGCCGTTGCAAGCCGGCTCGACATCGACGGGCACCCCGCTCGCCATCACATGGCAAGGGCGTCCCCAATGGACCGACATCCAGGTCAACCTCTTCGAGCGGTGCCCGCGCCGCTTCTTGTACACGCACGTGCTGAGGCTTGGAGGTCGACGAACTGAAACCGCATTCATGAAGATGCACAACGTCGTGAGCGACGTGTTCGATTGGTTGAAACGGGAGCACGAGACGACAAGTCCCACGGTCGACGAGCTGGCTGCATGCTTCGAGGAGGCCTGGTGCTCCAAGGGTGCGACAGAGCATGGATATGCGGAGGACTACCGCCGCATCGGCAAGCGGCTCGTCGATTTCCTCATCGAGAGCCGGAATCGTGACGTGGCCGCGCCGGCGCCACCGATCTCGCTGGGTTGGGCCGAGGGCGAGATCCTCGTAACCCCGGATGGTGTAGCTCACGGAGCCGGTGGCCGGGTCACGGTGCGGCGCGTCATGACGGGCAAGCAGCGCTCGAACGCCTTCGATGATATTGAGTACACAATTCTCCAACTCGCCGCCGTCCAGGCTTATGGACCACATGCGCAGGTCGAGGTGACCTACCTTACCAGCGAAACCATCCAGCCGATGGAAATCACGTCGCGCAAGCTGGAATCCAGGCGCGAGAAGCTGCAGACCTTTCTTCAGGCAATGCAGGCCGGGCAGTTCCCCTCTAAGCCCGAGGCTCGTAGCTGTCCGCGCTGCCCGCACTTCTTCCTCTGCGGCGAGTTGCCCGGAGGGGGGTGGGTACAAGAAAAACTTTGATCGACCTTTCCGGTCTGCCGCTGGGCTGCGATTGACCAAGTAAGGGGCTAGAAAACCTGCAATCCCGCAGATGACGGCTCTCCCTATGAGGCAATCAAATGCAAACCCAGACCACCAGCGGTGATGACCGCTTCGATGTCGAAGATGTTGCTGCGGCGATCCGCGAAGGCCGCAGCCTGCGGCCAGCGGCGCTCTACCGGATCGTCGTCCTGGACGACCAGCTCCACGAACGTCACGTCGATCTCTCCGATCCGGTGCCGACCGGGCGCCAGATCCTTCAGGCCGCCGGATCGCGCCCGGCCGATGAGTACAGCATTTATGCGATTTTGACCTCTGGCGAGTTCGAGGACCTGCGTCTGGACGAAACCTACGATCTGCGCGGCCGCGGTGCGGAACGTTTCGTCATCTTCCAGACTGATCGCGCGTTCAAGTTCACGATCGATGACCGGCAACTGGAGTGGGGCAAGCCCAGCATCAGCGGCCGCGTGCTCAAGGCGCTGGCCGGTGTCCCACCAGAGACCTACGACGTCTATCTCGAAGTGCGTGGCGGGGGCCAGGACATTCTGATCCGCGACGGTGACCTGATCGATCTGGGTAAGCCGGGCATCGAGCGCTTCATCACGCTGATCCGTGACACCACTGAGGGGCTGCTCACGCTGCCCGAAGCGGACCAGCGCTATCTGAGCAGCCATGGCGTGGCTTTCGAGATGGTGAGCGACGGTGCGCACACGGGCGTCATCTTCAAGCAGTTGCCGCTGCCCTCCGGAAAGCTCAACCACGCCACGGCCGATGTGCTCGTTCTCCTGCCGCCGGGCTATCCCGATGTTGCGCCGGACATGTTCTATTGCGACCCGTGGCTGACGCTGCAAAGCGTTGGGCGCTACCCGACCTGCGCTGACCAGGCCCACGCGTTCCAGGGCCGCAGCTGGCAGCGCTGGTCGCGCCACAACACAGCGTGGCGCCCGGGCATCGACGGCCTGCACACTATGCTCAAGCGCATCGAGCACGCCCTGGCGGAGGCGAAGTGATGTCGCCGGCCGCTCTGGACATCGTCCTGCTGGAGCCGCACGAGGCGGCCCTGCGCTTGCTGCTGCAAAGGGAAAACGGTGCCGAGGCGTCCGCCTACGTGCTGTTCGGCAAGGCTGACATCTCGGCAGACCCCTGGTCGGGAGTGCCTCGCACCAGATTGATCTCGCACGAAGTCATCCCCGTCGCGGCCGATGAAATGGTCTCCGCATCGCCTGTCCATGTCACATGGTCCACCCGAGGCTTCATGCGCATTCTCGGCATCGCGAAAGAACGGGGCTTGGTTGCGGGCCTGGTACACACGCATCCGAACGCGGCAGCGTTCTTCTCCGACCAGGATGACCGAAACGAGTCGGAGCTGGCCCGGACGACATTCAACAAGGGCGTTTCCGGCCTAGCCAGCATGGTGTTCGGCCGCGATGACGCCATCGCGGGCAGGCTCTGGACTGCCCCCGGCAAGACGGTCATGGCATCCTCGATCTCGCTGGTAGGAAGCCAGATCAAGATCGCGCGCAAGGTGGCTGCGGCTGACGAAGATCAATTCCTGGCGCGGCAGGCCGCGCTCTTCGGCCAAGGGTTCAATCCAGTCGTGCGCGGGCTGCGGGTGGGTGTCGTAGGGGGCGGCGGCACGGGCAGTGCTGTCGCGATGCTATTGGCGCGGCTGGGCGTCGGCTTTCTGGGGCTGATGGACAAAGACACCATTGATGTCACCAATCTCAACCGCGTGCATGGCTCGCGCACCGCAGATGTGGACGCCGGCTTGGCCAAGGTGGACATCCTCGCGCGCGAGATTCGCGCCGCGGGTCTCGGCACCCAGGTCGTCACCAAAGAGGAGTGGGTCGGCCATCCTGATCTGCGCGATCTGCTGCGCTCCTGCGACGTGCTTTTCGGCTGTACCGACGACCATCAGGGGCGGCTGACGCTCAACCGCCTGGCGCACTACTACGGCATCCCGCTGATCGATGTGGGCCTGCGCATGCGCGCGGCACGCAGCGGCGCGGACTTCGACATGACGGGGCGCGTGTCGACGATTGGGCCCGGCAAACCTTGTCTCATGTGTCTGGGAGTAGCCGATCCGCGCCGCGCTGCGGCCGAAGGACTCCGGCGCAGCGACCCGGCCGAGTTCGAGCGGCGTAAGGCGGAAGCCTATGTGGACGGCGGCGGCGACCCGGCGCCTGCGGTGGTCACGTTCACTACGGCCATCGCCTGCGCGGCCGTCGATGAACTCATTCAGGGACTGACCGGTTTTCGCGGTCCTGCGGGCATGTCGCACAACAGGATTCGCCGCTTTGACCGCGTAGAGGATCGCACCATGACCTGCCGACCCTTGGCGTCTTGCCCGGTTTGTGCCAGCCAGGCGAGCTGGGGACGCGGCGATGTCAACCCATTTCTTGGGGTGATCGGATGACCATGAAGCGACTTATCGCGCGAGCGCTGCGCCGGCTCGGGTGGCTGCAGTACAACCTGCTCGTTTACCCGGTCGCGCAGCATCCGGGCAATAATGCCGTGCCGCCGGGAGAGCTGTGGCTGGTCATCGACACCGGCGTCAAGAAGTGGGCTTGCATGAGCTGCCCCGGCGGTTGTGGCGTGCAGATATCACTTTCCCTTAACCCGGATCGACGACCCCGGTGGTCTGTCGAAACAGACTTCTGGGGGCGACCAACCATGTCGCCCTCCATCCACCAGCATCGGGCATGTTCCTGTCACTTCTGGGTAAAGAAGGGTTTGATCGAGTGGTGCCGGTAGAGACCCACCCGGCACCATGTCCGGCCGATACGCAATCGACGCTGTCGTCGGCAAAGGTGCAGCCTTTGCCAAGCTCCGGGAGAAATCCACCATCCGCTGGTCGACTGCTGTTTAATATCAGATTCCGAATATTCGTCCTTGCGGTTCAGTGACTCCAACTCATACGAGCTCTTGATTGCATCGTCAGGCTTTGGCGGTGCGCTCATAGAAGTGGCTGCCGATCTGCCTTCGAGCTGGCGCACCGCGCACCGCGCGGCGCCTCGGCCTCGTAAAACCGACGGGTATGGTCATCCTTGACCGCCAGCAGCCGGACATAGGCCGACCACAGCAACCTGAAGACCAGGGCCAGTTCGGAGAGGTCAAATTTCCGAGACAGCGTCTCGGAAATTGCCTCAAGGGGGTAAGCGGCAAAGAAGCGCCGCATGTTTTCCAGGTTGTCCGGGCTGAACCCGCGCCCAAAGCGCGCCGTCAGACCGGCGGACAACCGCGCCATCAACTGCTCGCCGTAACCAGCCCGCCGCCTGCCTTTCTGCTCGGCTTGCACGATCCGGCGGCCAATCTCCCAATAGCTGGTCGTCATCAGCGCATTGACACTGCCCGCCGCTGCTTGGCGCGCGGCATCCAGCAGTTCCACGATGCCGCCCTGGATGCCAGCATATCCAGCCCCGGTAAGGCGGCGGATTCCCCACTGCTGCGGGCGTCTTCCTTGTCATGCTGTCACCTCCACAGAACGGGACGCCCCGGTAATCGCCAGCCGCCGATTCGCCACCAGCTCGGCGGCATCTCGCACCGGCTTGTCCTCGGTATGTACGTAGTGCATAAACATCGCAACGGTCTTGTGACCTGTGAGCTTCATGCCCACTTTGGTTGGCACGCCTGAGTTGGCAATGTCGGTCGTCGCTCGATGGCGGATGCCGTGCGTGCCGACATGCGGCACGCCGGCGGCCTTGAGCACGCGCTTCCAGCCGCCATAGTGTTCGCCATGCGTCAGATGCCGGGCCGGGTCGTTGGGCGACGGCAGGACGTAGGGGGAGCCCTCCCGGCGCGGCGCCGTCGAAAGCAGCCGATAGGCTTCCTCGCTCATGGGTTTGGAAATGCCGCCGGTCTTGCTGTCGGGCCAGACGACGCGGCGCTTTTCCAGATCAACCCAGCCCCATTCGAGCGGGCAGATTTCGGAGCGGCGGGCGGCAAACTCGAATTGCAGGCGGATCGCCAGCGGGATGACGTAGTTCTCCAGTCCCTCGGCTTCCAAGTGCTCCAGGTGACGGAAGATCCGCACCAGTTCATCGTCCACGATGAGCCGGGTTTCCTTGCCGGGCGGAAACATCGGGACGTGGCGGCACGGGTTTGTGCCGTCCGGACGCAGCCCCCACACTTCGGCCAGGTTGAACATCTTGCGCAGCACGCCGAAGGTGCGGTTGGCCTCGGCCGGCTTGTGGGCCAGCTTCTTCATCAGCGCGGCCACGTCCGGGCGCTTCACGTCCTGCACCTTCATCCGCCCCATGATCGGGATGATGCAGCGGTCGATGACGCCCTGATAGCCGCGCTGCGTGCTGGGCTTGTTGCGCTGCTTGGAGTAGTCCTCCATGAAGGTGTGGCAATACTCCTTCATGGTCTGTGCCTTGCGGGCGGCGGCCTTAGCCGCGCTGGGGTCGCCGCCCCGGCGCACCTCGGCCAGCCACTCCTGCGCCATGACACGGGCCTGCTCGACGGTCAGTTCGCCGTACTGGCCCAGGGCCGGCTTGCGGCGCTCGCCGGCGTTCGTCCGGTACTGGAGCATGAACACCTTGCGGCCGGCCGGGGTGATCTTGCACAGGAAGCCGGGCACCACGGTGTCCCGCAGTTCGATGGCCTGCGCCTGGGGCTTGGCGGCATCGACAGCGGATTTGGTGAGTTTGATTCTTGCCATGATGACTCCTCGGAAACCTCGGTTTCCAAGAGCCACATGGGAGCCACGCGACCGGAAGCCGGGTCAAGTTTCGGAAAGCACCGGCATATGATGGACGCGCCTAAGTCCTTGATAAACCTGCTGTAGCGGGCCTGGGCGCAGTCCAGCGAAGTGCCGGGCTGGAGTCATCGTCAAACAAAAAAAACCGCCGCGCCCGTGGAACGGGAACGCGGCGGTTGGCGCGCACCGGGCCGGCGCGGCGGTCGGCCCGGCTGGCGGGATTACTGCTGCTTGACGGCTTCGGCCGTGATCAGCAGCTTCGTCTTCATCTTGAAGCCGTACTGCTTGCCGTAGTCGAGGCCGAAATCGTCGCGGCTGAATTCGCCGACCGCGTCGACGCCGCACACTTCACGCTTGAGCATCGGATGCGGCATGCACTTGAACGAGTCGATCTTCAGCGTCACCGGCTTCGTGACGCCATGCAGCGTCAGGTTGCCGACCACCGACACCGGCTTGTCGCCGTCGAACTTGATCGTGCCCTTGTAGTTCGCCTGCGGGAACTTCGCGACGTCGAAGAATTCGTTCGTCTGCAGATGCTCGTCGAGCTTCGCGCTGCCGGTGTGGATCGACGCGATGTCGGTCGTCACGTCGACCGTACCCGTCTTCGCCGCGCGATCGAGCGTCACGGTGCCGCTCGACTTGTCGAACTTGCCGCGCCAGACCGACAGGCCGCCGAAGTGGTCGGCCTCGAAGCTCGGGTACGTGTGGGACGGATCAAACTGGTAGGTTGCGCTGTCGGCGAATGCCGAGAACGACAGCGTGGCAGCCAGTGCGCCCGCGGCGATCATCAGATGCTTTTTCAACTCTTTCTCCTTGGAACGGCGCCGCGCCCTCGCGCGGCATTCGGGTGATGCGATGGTTCGCCGCTTACTTCGTGGCGACGAGATGGAACTTGATCTGCACTTCGTCCGCGACGACCGACGTGTCCTTCCATTCGCCGGTGCCGACGTTGAAGGCCGAACGCTTGATCGGCAGCACGCCGTCGAACGTCTGCGTCGCGCCGTTCTGCGTGACCGTGACGGGCACCGTGACGGTTTCGGCCTTGCCCTTGATCGTCAGCTTGCCGGTCACGTTGTACTTGTTGCCGCCGGCCGGTGCGATCGCCGACGACACGAACGTCGCCTGCGGGAAAGCCTTCGCGTCGAACCAGTCCTTGCCGGCGACCTGGTCGTTGTACATCTTGTCGCCGAGGTCATAACTCGCGACGTCGATCGTCATCTGGGCGCTGCCCTGCGCGGCCTTCGCCGGATCGAACTTCACCTGCGCGGAAAACTTCTTGAACGCGCCTTCGGTCGGCACGTTCATCTGCTTCGACACGGCGGACACCTTGCTCTTCGCGAGATCGACATCGGCGTGCGCCGCGCCCGACGCGACAAGTGACACCGCGGCGAACGCGGTCAGCATGGAGCGGGAGAAAGACACTTTCATGGGATCCTTCATTTGGCGGAGGGAAGCATCCGCGACAGCAGGCCGTCGCGGTCCAACAACTGGTGCTTGAGCGCCGCGAGCACGTGCATCGCGACGAGCGCAAGCAGAATGTAATTCAACGACACGTGGAGCGTCTTGAAGGTTTCCTTCAGCACCGGATCGGGGTCGATCAGGCGCGGCAGCGGCACGATGCCGAGATAGACGACCGGGATGTTCGAGGCCGAGCTGTACAGGTAGCCCGTCACGGGGATCACGATCATCAGCACGTACAGCAGCATGTGCACGCCGTGCGATACCGCGCGCTGCCACGCCGGCGTGTCGGCCGGCAGCGGCGGCGGCACGTGCGTCGCCCGCCACAGCACGCGGATGACCGCCAGCGCGAACACCGTCACGCCGATCCACTTGTGCCACGAGAAGTACTTCAGCTTGGTCGGCGTGAAGCCGGGGATGTCGGTCATCACCCAGCCGAGCGCGAAGCCGCAGATGATCAGCAGCGCGATCAGCCAGTGCAGCGCGATCGCGGTATGCGCATAACGTGCCGGCACGGCCGGCGGCGATTTCGATACCATCCTGGATTCCTCAGTTCAGCGAACAGCCGCGCCGGCCATTCGTCCGACGCTTGTCAAGGGCGCCATGCTACCGCAACCTTTTGACGCGCGCGGACTCTGAGGACAGGCATGTCAGCCGGCCGACAGCTTCCCGCCATGTTACCGGCCGGTCACAAACCGCACGATCCTTGACACGCCGAAAAGGCCCTTTTGGTAAGATTGGCGCGGGTTCCGGCCCCGTCGACGCGTGTCCCCGGCCGTCGCACAACTGCCTTTTCCATGCAACGATACGACCTGATTGCCTGTCACGAGTGCGACGCACTGTTGCACAAACCGCGCCTGAGCGGCCGCGAAATCGCGCGTTGCCCGCGCTGCGACGCGCTGCTTTATCGCAACAGCGCGGCGCAGATCGAGCGGATCTGCGCGCTCGCGCTCGCGGCACTGATCACGTTCACGATTGCCCAGGCGTTCCCGATCCTCGAAATGGACGTGAACGGCAACCGCGTGCAGACCACGCTGATCGGCGCGATCGACTCGCTGTGGCGCCAGGACATGGCGATCGTCGGCGTGATGGTGTTCTGCTCGACCGTGCTGTTCCCGCTCGTCGAGATGTCCGCGCTGCTGTACCTGCTGCTGCCGATCCGCCGCGGCGTCGTGCCGCCCGGTTTCAACCTCGTGCTGCGCGCGATCGAGCTGGTGCGGCCGTGGGGGATGATCGAGGTGTTCATGCTCGGGATCCTCGTCACGATCGTCAAGATGGTGAGCCTCGCGCGCGTCGTGCCCGACGCCGCGCTGTTCGCGTTCGCCGCGCTCACGCTGATGATCGCCGTGGTGCTGATGTTCGATCCGCGCACGCTGTGGGACATCGCCGACGACCTGCGCGCCGGGCGCTCGCCCGGGCAGCCCGACGCCGCCCCGCTGCCGGAAGCCGCCCGCCGATGACGATCCCGACCGCCGCCCGCGAGGGCTACGTCAGCTGCCACACGTGCGGGCTCGTGCAGACGCTCGACCATCCGCACGCGCATTGCGCGCGCTGCGGCAGCGCGCTCCATTTCCGCACGCCGAACAGCCTGATGCGCACGTGGGCGCTGCTGCTCGCGGCCGCGATCCTGTACATTCCGGCGAACCTGCTGCCGATCATGCGCACCGCGTCGATCGTCGGCTCGCAGGAAGACACGATCATGAGCGGCGTCATCTATTTCTGGGTGTCGGGCGACTGGCCGCTCGCCGTCGTCGTGTTCGTCGCGAGCATCCTCGTGCCGATGCTCAAGCTCGGCGTGCTGCTGATCCTCGTGATCAGCGCGCAGCGCCGCACCGCGTGGCGGCCGCAGCAGCGCACGCGGCTGTTCCGGATCGTCGAGCGCATCGGCCGCTGGTCGATGCTCGACATCTTCGTCGTGACGCTGACCGTCGCGCTCGTCCATTTCCGTTCGCTCGCCGTCATCACGGCCGGCCCCGGCGCGCTCGCGTTCGGTTCGGTCGTGATCCTGACGATGCTCGCGTCGATGCAGTTCGATCCCCGCCTGATCTGGGATCCAGTCGAAACCTCAGGGAATCACCATGAATAGTCCACAAGGCCCGCAGCACGACGCGCCCCGGCCGCCCGATCCGACGATCTCGACGAAAAGCGGCTGGCTGCCGTCGCTCGTCTGGCTCGTGCCGCTGATCGCCGCGCTGATCGGCATCGGCCTCGTGATCAAGTCCGTGCGCGAACGCGGCCCGGAAATCACGATCAGCTTCCACAGCGCCGAAGGGCTCGAGCCCGGCAAGACCCAGGTCAAGTACAAGGACGTCGAGATCGGCATGGTCAAGACGATCAAGCTGTCGAAAGACCTGTCGCGCGTGCTCGTCCAGGTGCAGCTCAAGAAGGAAGCCGAGGACTTCGCGGTCAAGGGCTCGCGCTTCTGGATCGTGCGGCCGCGCGTCGGCGCGACCGGCGTGTCGGGGCTCGGCACGCTGCTGTCGGGCGCGTACATCGGCGTCGACGCCGGCCGCGGCCAGGACACGCTGACCGATTTCACGGGCCTCGAGACGCCACCGGCCGTCACCGGCGACCAGAAAGGCACGCAGTACGTGCTGCGCGGCGATTCGCTCGGCTCGGTCGACATCGGCTCGCCGGTCTACTACCGCCGCGTGCAGGTCGGCCAGGTGGTCGGTTTCTCGCTCGACAAGGACGGCACGGGCGTCACGTTCAACGTGTTCGTCAACGCGCCGTACGACCAGTACGTCGGCATCAACTCGCGCTGGTGGCAGGCGAGCGGCGTCGATCTGCGGCTCGATTCGAGCGGCCTGAAGCTGAACACGCAGTCGCTCGCGACGGTGATCCTCGGCGGCATCGCGTTCCAGACGCCGCCGAACCAGGGCTCCGGCACGACCGCGCCGAACAACACGACGTTCCGCCTCGCGTCCGACGAGGGCGACGCGATGCGCGACCCGGACGGCCAGCCGCTGCAGGTCGTGATGAACTTCAACCAGTCGCTGCGCGGGCTCGCCGTCGGCGCGACGGTCGACTTCCGCGGCATCGTGCTCGGCGAAGTGACGAACATCGGTATCGACTTCGATCCGAAGACGAAGAACTTCCTGATGCCGGTGACGATGAACATCTATCCGGAACGCCTCGGCCGGCGCTTCCGCGAAACGATCGAGAGCAAGGGCGAACCGGCCCGCCGCGAGATCGTCGAGCGGCTCGTCCAGCACGGGCTGCGCGGCCAGTTGCGCACGGGCAACCTGCTGACGAGCCAGCTGTACGTCGCGCTCGACTTCTTCCCGAAGGCACCGGCCGTGAAGATCGACACGGCACGCCAGCCGCTCGAGCTGCCGACCGTGCCGAACACGCTCGACGAGCTGCAGCTGCAGGTCGCCGACATCGCGAAGAAGCTCGACAAGGTGCCGTTCGACCAGATCGGCGCGAACCTGAACAGCGCGCTCGCGAACGCCGACAAGCTGTTCAAGCAGCTCGACACGCAGGTCGCGCCGGAAGCGCGCGACACGCTGTCGGCGGCGAAGCAGACCTTCTCGACCGCCGAAGCGACGCTGCAGCAGGATTCGCCGCTGCAGTCCGACGTGCGCGGCGCGCTGAAGGAACTCACGCGCACGCTGCAATCGCTGAACGCGCTCGCCGACTACCTCGAGCGTCACCCCGAATCGCTGCTCAAGGGCAAGCCAGGAGATCAACAATGATGACCCGCGTGAACGGTTTCGCGAGCGGTGCTGCGGCGGTTGCCGCCGCCCTCGCGCTCGCCGCGTGCAGCTCGCCGCCCGCGCGGTTCTACACGCTCAGCCCGGCCGACGCGGCAGCGCCGCTGCGCACCGCACCGGCCAACCCGGCGTTCCTGATCGAGGTGCCGTCCGTCGGCGTGCCCGAGCAGGTCGCGAAAAACCAGCTGGTCGTGCAGAAGAACGCCGCGCAGGTCGACGTGCTCGAGCAGGAACGCTGGGCATCGCCGCCCGCCGACGAGATCCGCCGCGCGCTG
>NZ_ASSI01000008.1:0-13016 GCF_000466765.1 Burkholderia sp. AU4i
TTACGTACGGTGACTGGAGTTCAGACGTGTGCTCTTCCGATCTACGCACGTCGAGCAGCTTGCCGTGCGGCTGGCGTCGGCGGCGTCGCGGCCGGTACGCGACGCGCGCGCGCGGTTCGCGCTCGCGCAGTTGCGCTGGCAGCGCGCGCGCCCCGATCCGTCGCAGGCGCGCCAGGCACTCGCGGGGCTGTCGCAGCGCCTTGCGCTCGCATTGCAGCGCCGTCACGAACGCGACACGGCTCGCGTGTCAGCCTGTGCGGCAAGGCTCGAGGTGTTGAGCCCGCAGCGCACGCTCGAGCGCGGTTATGCGGCGCTGATCGATGCGCAGACGGGCCGCGCGGTGCGCACGCCGAACGCATTGAAGCCGCAGCGCCGCCTGACCGTGCATCTCGCCGAAGGCTCGGCCGACGTGTCGCTCGCCGACGTGCAGCCGCGCCTCGCCGATACGATCTGACGTGAGCGGCGCACGCGCCGCGACCGGCCAAAACGCGCGGGAACGGCGGTTGCGCGGTATCGGCTCGTCCCTGTGGACGATGCGCGAACATCGCTTTTCCGCATACCGCGGATAAATGGCCCGTGAGTTTGCGGGGTTATTCGTCCTCGCCTACAATCGGACGCTCGGCAGCATTCAACACAAGCCCCCCTACATACTCAACGAAGGAATCGCCATGGCTCATACGCTCCCGCCGCTCCCGTACGCTGAAGACGCACTCGCGCCGACCATCTCGCTCGAGACGATCCAGTACCACTACGGCAAGCATCATCAGGCTTATGTGACGAACCTGAACAATCTGATCCCGGGCACGGAATTCGAAAACCTGTCGCTGGAAGAGATCGTGAAGAAGTCGTCGGGCGGCATCTTCAACAACGCCGCGCAAATCTGGAACCACACGTTCTTCTGGAACAGCCTGTCGCCGAACGGCGGCGGCGCACCGACGGGCGCGCTGGGCGACGCGATCAACGCGAAGTGGGGTTCGTACGACGCATTCAAGGAAGCGTTCACGAAGGCCGCAGTCGGCACGTTCGGTTCGGGCTGGGCATGGCTCGTGAAGAAGGCTGACGGTTCGCTCGACATCGTGTCGACGAGCAACGCAGCAACCCCGCTGACGACGGCCGACAAGGCACTGCTGACGATCGACGTGTGGGAACACGCGTACTACATCGACTACCGCAACGCACGTCCGAAGTTCGTCGAAGCGTTCTGGAACATCGTGAACTGGGACTTCGCAGCGAAGAACTTCGCGTAAGGTCCGGCACCTGCGCGCCGCTACGGTGCGCGGTACCCAGCAGAAAAGCCCTCGTTTCGAGGGCTTTTTTGTTTTTGCCGCGGCGAAACGTGCCGCGCGTGCCCGGTCAGGCGAGGAGGCCGAGCCCCCAGCCGAGCGCCGCGCTCGCGATCACGACGGCCCAGGGCGGCAGGCGCCAGAATACCAGCGCGACGAATGCGACGAGTGCCGCGGCCAGGTCGCGCGGCGCCATGATCGTGTCGGTCCAGACCGGGTGATAGAGCGCCGCGAGCAGCAGCCCGACGACGGCCGCGTTCACGCCCGCGAGCGCGGCTTGCATCCGCGTGCTGCGGCGCAGGCGCTCCCAGAACGGCGCGGTGCCGGCCACCAGCAGGAACGACGGCGCGAAGATCGCGACCAGTGCGATCGTGCCGCCGAGCCAGCCGTTCGGCGCATCGCGCAGCGACGCGCCGAGGAATGCCGAGAACGTGAACAGCGGCCCCGGCACGGCCTGCGCGACACCATATCCGGCCAGAAACGCCGCATCGCCGACCCAGCCGGGCGCGACCACGGCCGCCTGCAGCAGCGGCAGCACCACGTGGCCGCCGCCGAACACGAGTGCGCCGGTGCGGAAGAACGCATCGACGACGGCGAGCGTATCGGATTGGAGCGCGCGGGCGGCGAACGGCAACGAGACGAGCAGCGCCGCGAACAGCGCGAGCCACAGCAGGCCCGCGCGATGCGACACGTGCAGCGGCAACGGCTCGTGTGCGTCGCGCGCCGGCTGCGGCAGCAGCACGAGGCCGGCCGATCCGGCCGCGACGATCACCGCAATCTGCGTCCACGCAGCCGGCGCGAGCAGTGCGGCGCACGCGGCCGCGGCCATCAGCGTGACGCGGCGCGCATCCGGGCACAGCGTGCGTGCCATGCCCCATACGGCCTGCGCGATCACGGCGACCGACACGATGCGCAGCCCGTGCAATGCACCGGCTTCGATCGGTGCGCCCGTCGCGTGCACGCCGAGCGCGAACAGCATCATCAGCAGCGCCGACGGCAGCGTGAAGCCGAGCCACGCGGCGAACATGCCCGCGTAGCCGGCGCGCGCGAGGCCGATCGCCATTCCGACCTGGCTGCTCGCGGGCCCCGGCAGGAACTGGCACAGCCCGACGAGATCCGCGTAGGTGCGTTCGGTGAGCCAGCCCCGCCGCGTGACGAATTCTGCGCGGAAGTAGCCGAGGTGCGCGACCGGGCCGCCGAACGACGTGAGGCCGAGCCGCAGGAACGCGACGAAGACGGGCCACGGATGGCGGGAGGGGGCGGCGGTCGATGGATTCAAGGCGGGGCGATGGGGGAGCGGACGAGCCGCCACGATAGCGCAACCCGGCGGTGGCGGGGTGACGCATCACGGTGCGGTGCGCGTTGCTCAGCGCGTGCCGTCTCCCAGCCCGCTCGCGCGGCGCAGCGCGTCGATATCGACGAGTTCGATCTCGCCGACGTGCAGCCGCACGATGCCGTCGGCCTGCAGCGCTTTCAGCAACTGGTTGGTGGTCTGCCGCGTGATCGACAGCATCGACGCGAGCGTTTCCTGCGACAGCCGCACGCGCGTGCGCCCGGCGCTGATCCCGCCGTAGCCGTCGGCGATCATCAGCAGGCGGGCGGCGAGCCGCTGCGCGGCCGGCATCACGCTCATCGACTCGACGGTCAGGAAGCTCAGGCGCAGCTTCTGCGCCATCAACAGCGCGAATTGCCGCCAGTATTGCGGCGTCGCGTCGAGAATCGCGAGCAGCGCGGCCTGCGGGACGTGCAGCAGCAGCGCGTCGTCGAGCGCGATCGCGTCGTGCGTGCGCGGCTGGCCGTCGAACAGCGCGATTTCGCCGAACCACGTGACGGGCTCGGCGACCGTCAGCAGCGCCTCCTTGCCCTGCGGATCGACCGCACCTATCGTGAGTGAACCGGCCAGTACCGCGTACAGCCCGCACGGCGGGTCGCCGCGCCGGAACAGCGCATGGCCGGCCGGCAGCCGGCGCAGCGCCGCGCGGGCGAGCAGGTCCGCGCGCAACGCGGGCGGCAGCGCGGCGAACCACGGGTTCGCTTCGATCTGCGGCAGGTACGGGGCGAGCGAAGAGGGCATGGGCACGCGATGTCGGGTAGCTGACAGAGGTTCTCGGGCGTGACGCGCATCATAGCGCCCAACAACCGACCAGGAGACGCGATGAAGACGCTCGAAGACCATCTTTCCCAGTATGCGGCCTACCACCGCGACGCGCGCAACATCGCGACGCATCTGGTCGGGATCCCGATGATCGTATTCGCGGTCGAGGTGCTGCTGTCGCGGCCGGCGCTCGGGACGCTGGCCGGCGTCGCGCTGTCGCCGGCACTGCTGCTCGCCGTCGCGTTCGCGGTGTTCTACCTGCGACTCGACCTGCGGTTCGGGATCGTGATGACCGCGCTGTTCGCGCTGGGCCTGTGGGGCGCGCAGGCGCTCGCGTTGCTGCCGACCGCGCAATGGCTCGCGACCGGCATCGGCGCGTTCGTCGTCGGCTGGATCGTCCAGTTCGTCGGGCACTGGTTCGAAGGGCGCAAGCCCGCCTTCGTCGACGATCTGGTCGGCCTGATGGTCGGGCCGCTGTTCGTCGTCGCCGAGGTCGCGTTCTTCGCGGGACTGCGCGGCGAAGTGCGCCGCGAAGTCGAGCGGCGGGCCGGCCCCGTGCACGGCGGCGCGCATTCGCATGTCTGACGCACCGGTCTGCGTATTCGGCGCGGGCGCCGTCGGCTGCTATCTCGGCGGCCGGCTCGCGGCGGCCGGTGCGAAGGTGACGCTCGTCGGCCGCGCACGGATCGGCGATGCGATTCGTCGGCACGGGCTGACGCTGACCGACCGGCGCGGCTATCGCGCGACGCTCGCCCCGGCCGATGTCGTGTTCACGACCGATCCGGCGGCTGCGGCGGCCGCGCGGCTCGTGCTCGTGGCGGTGAAATCGGCCGCGACGCGTGAGGCCGCGGCGCAGCTGGCCGGCGTGCTGCGGCCCGGCACGGTCGTGATCAGCTTCCAGAACGGCCTGCACAATGCCGACGTGCTGCGCGAGGCGCTGCCGCAAGCAACCGTGCTGGCCGGCATGGTGCCGTTCAACGTGATCGAGCGCGCGCCCGGCGCGTTTCACCAGGGCTCGGCCGGCGCGCTTGCGGCCGACGCGTCTCCCGCGCTGCCGCCGTTTGTCGACGCATTCGCGCGCGCCGGGCTGCCGCTCGCGCTGCATTGCGACATGCGGGCCGTGCAGTGGGCGAAGCTCCTGCTCAACCTGAACAACGCGGTCAATGCGCTCGCGAACCTGCCGCTGCGCGACGAACTCGCGCAACGTGCGTACCGGCGCTGCGTCGCGCTCGCGCAGCGCGAAGCGCTGCACTGCCTGGCGCGGGCCGCGATCCGGCCTGCGCGGTTGACGCCGTTGCCGGCCGAGTGGATCCCGGCCGTGCTCGACTTGCCCGATTTCGCGTTCCGCGTGCTCGGCGGCCGGATGCTCGCGATCGACCCGCTCGCGCGTTCGTCGATGTCCGACGATCTCGCGGCGCAGCGTGCGACGGAAGTCGAGTGGATCAACGGCGAGGTCGTATGGCTGGCCGCGCGCTTCGGCACGCAGGCGCCCGTCAATGCGCGACTGTGCGCGCTCGTGCATGACGCGGAACGTGCGGCGGCGCGCCCGGCCTGGCGCGGCGACGCACTGTGGGCCGAGTTGACCGCGCAGGCAGTGCGCGCGGGCGACGTGCGGGCCGCGTAGGGGCCGCGCAAGCCGACGCGCGGGGCGTGGGGGGCCGCACGGCAGGTGCTGTGGCCAAGATGCGCGGTGCGTCATACGACGCTTATGCGGAGCTGTCACCATGGTGGATCGCCCGACTCTCGATGCCTACGACGCCCACGCCGCGCAATACGCGCAGGACTGGCTCGACCAGGCCGCGCCAGACGACATGTACGCGCTGCTGGAGCAGTATTTCTCGCCGGGGCCGACCGCGGACGTCGGCTGCGGAGCCGGGCGCGATACGGCCTGGCTCGCGTCGCGCGGCTTCGACGTGCGCGGCTACGACGCGAGCGCCGCACTGCTCGACGAGGCGCGGCGCTGCCATCCGGACCTCACCTTCGAGCTGGCTGCACTGCCGGCGCTGGCCGGCGTGCCGTCCGGCGCGTTTCGCAACGTGCTGTGCGAAACGGTCGTGATGCATCTCGAACAGGCGGACGCGGCGGCGGCGGCCGCGCGGCTGGCCGAGCTCCTGATGCCGGGCGGCACGTTGTACATGAGCTGGCGGGTGGCCGGCAACGGCGCGTTGCGCGACGAGCGCGGCCGCCTTTACACACCGCTCGATGCGGCGCGGATGCGGGCGGCGCTCGGCGCGGGCACGCAGGTGATCGACGAGCACGAGGTCGTCAGCGCATCGTCCGGCAAGCGCGTGCACCGGCTGATCGCGCGCAAGGCCGCCGCCGCGTGAGCGCGGCGCGGCGGCGCGCTCATTCGCGGTTGAGTGCCGCTTCCCAGTTGATGTCGACGCACAGCACCTGCATGCCGGTCGCGACCGGCGCGGCGATCGACGCGGTCACGCACAGGTGCGCCTCGTTGATGGACAGGTAGGGGGACGTCAGGTGCACGTGGCCCGGCGCGCGCATCGCGTCGATGAAGTACGGGCGCCGTTCCCAGCTCGCGCCTTCCGAGTGCAGCAGCGGCCGGAAGCGCTTGGCGCGCTGCGATACGCTGCCGCGCGCGAGCACGTTGTCGCCGATCTGGCGCCCCGATGCGTCGAGCAGGAAACACCGGGCGGTCTCGGGCAGCCCGAGTACGACGGCCGCCGCGTCGGTGAGCGGCTCGCCCGCGCCGAGCTTCCGGCTCGCTTCCTCGAGCGCCGCGACGTACGGCGCGAGCCGTTCCGCCTGCGTGCGCTCGCGTTGCGCGACGCGCAGCCGCAATGCGGCCGACAGCGTATCCATGCAGCCCGCGGCGGCCTGCGGCTGCACCGGTTCGACGCTCGGCCCCGCGAAATACTGGCCCTGCACGAAATCGACGTCGCACTCGAGCGCGATCAGCGCGTCTCGCTCGGTCGCGAGCCCGCCCATCAGCACGAGCTGGCCGGATTCGTGCAGCAGCGACACGAGCCCCGGCAGCACCCGTTCGAGATGCGAGTGCTCGCTTGCCTGCGCGAGGATGCCGCGATCGAGCGTGACGATGTCGGGATGCAGGTGCCACACGCGGTCGATGTTCGAATGCTTCGCGCCGAACCCGACCAGCGCGATCAGGAAGCCGGCCTTGCGCAGCCCGTCGACGATCGCCGCGTAGCGCGGCGTTTCGCCGCCCGCCTGCTCGGGCACTTCGAGCACCACGCGATGCGGCGGCAGCCCGAGCGCCTTCAGGTTCGCGAGCAGGGCGTCGCTGTAGACGGTGTCCATCAGCGCGGCCGGATGCAGGCTCAGGAAGAGCCATTCGTCATGACTGTCGAACGCGTGGAAGTTGCCGAGATGCAGCGATTCGGCGAGCCGGCCGAGCTCGAGCAGGTCGCCGCGCCGCGCCGCCTGCGTGAACACCTCGTGCGACGCCACCTGGCGGCTGTCCTCGTCGTGCGCACGCAGCGACGCGTGATAGCCGATCGCGCGGCGGTGCGACACCGAGAAAACGGGCTGGAACACGCTGAACACGGTGTAGCCGCCGTACAGCACGGTGCGCCGGTTCCCGTCGTCGCCGGCGATGGGGCGGGGCGGCTGAAAGCCGGGGGGATCGATTTCGATCATGCTCATGATGTCGGCCGAAGGAAGACTGCCAGTTTACCTAGAGAATAGGCGAGCAAGAAGCGTGCACGGCATCGTACCCCGTGCGGCGGCGCGTCGCGGCCGGGCCGCCGGTCATCGCCGGCGCATCGAACGGCCCGCGCTGCACCGCAATGGTGCGCGCCGACCCGGTTCGGCGCGCGCCGCGCGTCACGCGCGTTCGGATGGGTCGGTCTTGCGCGCGGTGCTGCGGATCTCGGGCGCGAGCTGCGCGAAGATCCATGCGGAAGCGGCCGTGATGATCCCGACGCAGATGAACGTCGCATGGAATGCCGGCAGCGTGTTGCTCGGCGTCACGGTGCGCAGCATGCCCGTGAACGTCGCGAGCAGCGCCCCCGCGACCGTGACGCCGAGGCTCATCGACAGCATCTGCACGAGCGAGAACAGGCTGTTGCCGCTGCTCGCGCCGCCCGTGCCGAGATCCTTGAGCGTCAGCGTGTTCATCGCGGTGAACTGCATCGAGTTGAAGCCGCCGAACAGCGCGAGATGCACGATCTTCACCCAGACCGGCACCGTGTCGCGCATCAGCGCGAAGCTCGCCATCATCACGCCGACCATGATCGTGTTCACGAGCAGCACCTTGCGATAGCCGTAGCGCGTGATCAGGCGCGTGATGATCCGCTTCGAGAACATCCCGGCCGCCGCGACCGGCAGCATCATCAGCCCGGCCTCGAACGCCGAGTAGCCGAGGCTCACCTGCAGCAGCAGCGGGATCAGGTACGGCATCGCGCCGCTGCCGATCCGCGCGAACAGGTTGCCGAGCAGCCCGACGCTGAACGTGTGGATCCGGAACAGCTCGAGCGAGAAGATCGGCTGCGGCGCGCGCACCGCGTACAGGCCGTATGCGACGAAACACGCGAGGCTCAGGATCAGCAGCACGAGCACGGCCGCGTGCTGCATGCCGAGATCGGCGAGGCCGTCGAGCGACAGCGAGATCGCGACCATGCCGATCGTCAGCAGCAGATAGCCTTTCAGGTCGAAGCGGCCGACGGCCGGGTTGCGCGAATCGGGCATCGAATAGAAGGTCGCGATGCAGCCCGCGACGCCGACCGGCACGTTGATCAGGAAGATCCAGTGCCACGACGCGATCTTCACGAGCCAGCCGCCGAGCGTCGGCCCGATCAGCGGGCCGATCAGGCCGGGAATCGCGACGAACGACAGCGCGGACAGGTAGCGTTCGGCCGGGAACGTGCGCAGCACCGCGAGTCGCCCGACCGGCAGCAGCATCGCGCCGCCGACCCCCTGTACGACGCGGAACGCGACGAGTTGCTGCAGCGTATGCGCGTTCGCGCACAGCAGCGAGCCGAGCGAGAACACCAGGATCGCGCTGAAGAACACGCGCCGCGTGCCGAAGGTATCGGCGAGCCAGCCCGACACGGGGATCATCACCGCCATCGTCAGCGAGTACGCGATCACGACCGACTGCATGCGCAGCGGCGACTCGCCGAGGCTCGCGGCCATCGACGGCAGCGCCGTGTTGACGATCGTCGAGTCGAGCGTCTGCATGAAGAAGCCCGTTGCGACGAGCCAGAGCATCACGGTGAGGTTCTTTTCGCCGGGAGCGGCGGCAGGCGGGCGCTGGAACATGGGGGCGGGGCGGTGGTGCGGGACAGCCGACATTGTAGGGAAAGCCGTCGCGCCGTGCAGGTTCGGCGCAACGGCGGTGCGAAGTCCGGCCGGCGGGTGCCTGTCCTCGTCGAGCGACCGGTACAGTTCAGCCGAAAGTGTTCGTCGCCGTATCTGTCCGTGTGCTGCCGCTGTCCGAAATACTGGTGCCATCGGACCCGTGCGACCAGGAGGCTGCCATGCGCGAACTGCGACTTTACGTGATCGAAGGCGACGAGCCGGCCGGTCGGTGGCGGATCGTCGATCGCACCGCGCTGGAGGTCGCCGACGGCGAGGTCTGGGTGACGATCGAGGGCCGGATCGACGATCACTGGCTCGGCGCCGGCGATTCGCTGACGCTCACGCCCGGCATGCGCGTCTGGGTCAGCGCGGGGGCGCACGGCGCGACGTTCGCGTTCGGTCCGCTCGACGCGCCCGCCGTGCGCGCCGCGCAGGCGTGGTGGCGGCCGCTCGTCGCATGGCGCGACGGCCGGCGTCACGCGCCCGCATCGCTGCCGACGTAGCCCCCGGCGCTGGCGGATCGGCGTGCGTCCTGGTATTGCTCGGGCACATGCGCGATTCGGCCGGCCGTGCGGCCATCGGCGATCCGCGTGGTCGGCGAGCCCGGCGCCGGAATGCGCCGGTCGAGCGAATGCTCGTCGACGTATCCCGAGCGTTTCGCTTCGGGATAGCGGCGTGCGAGCTGCCGCATTTCGTCCGCGCGGTAGCGGCGGAGCCTGACCGTGCCGCCCGGCAGCGAGCGCAGCGGGGCGCGGTTCACGTGCGGATGGAGGGGCACGCCGGCACCGAGGATGCCGGCAGACTTGCCGTGCGTTGGGGATGTCGAGCCGGCTGCGCGTGCCGGCGAGCAGGCGATACATCCGCGCTGCGACCGTGTGCGAGGTGCCGATTCGCACAATCAGGATTGCTCGCGACGGTCGCGAATTCTAGACTCGATCCTGTCTCCCCCCACGTCCCGTCCCGCCATGACACCCGAACTCGCGTTGACGCATCTGTGGCGGCTCGCACACGGCGACCCCGACGCGCTGGCACGCGCGACCGTGACGGGGCAGGACCCGACGCTGCCGTCGACCTTCCGGGTCGGCACGCTGGCCGCGGCGACGATCGCGGCAGCCGGGCTCGCGGCGGCCGAATGCCACCGGCTTCGCACGGGCGTTGCGCAAACCGTCGACGTGTCGGTGCGCGACGCGCTCGTCGCGTTCCGCAGCGAACGCTATCTGCGTGTCGACGACGGCCCGCCGCCGGAGTTGCGTCATCCGGTGACGGGCTTCTACGAGACGCGCGACGGACGCTGGATCCAGTTGCACGCAAACTTCCCGCATCACCTGCAGGGGATGCTCGGCGTGCTCGGCTGCGGCGCGCGGCGGGACGACGTCGCCGCTGCGATCCGCACGCGGGACGGCGCAGCACTCGACACCGCGCTGGCCGAGGCCGGGCTGTGCGCCGCATTGATCAGAACACCTGACGAGTGGGCGGCGCACGAGCAGGCGCGTGCGATCGCCGCGCTGCCGCTGTTCGAGATCGAGCGGATCGGCGATGCGCCCGTCGAGCCGATCGGCGAGGGCGACGCGGGCCAGCCGCTTGCCGGTGTGCGCGTGCTCGATCTCACGCGGATCATCGCGGGGCCGGTCGCGGGCCGCACGCTGGCGTCGCACGGCGCGCAGACACTGCTCGTCAATGGCCCGCACCTGCCGAACATCGCGCCGCTCGTGATCGACAACGGGCGTGGCAAGCGTTCGACGTGGATCGACCTGCGCGACGACGCGGGCATCGATACGCTGCACGCGCTCGCTCGTGATGCGGATGTGTTCCTGCAGTCGTACCGGCCCGGTGCGCTCGCGGCGCGCGGCTTCGGGCCGCTCGCGCTGGCGGCGCGGCGGCCCGGCATCGTGTGCGTGTCGATCTCCGCGTACGGGCATGCGGGGCCGTGGGCGCAGCGGCGCGGCTTCGACAGTCTCGTGCAGTCGGCGAGCGGGATCGCGTGGCAGGAACAGCAGGCCGCGCACGCGAACGCGCCGCGCCACCTGCCGTGCCAGGCGCTCGATCATGCAACGGGTTATCTCGCGGCGTTCGGCACGATGATCGCGCTCGCGCGCCGGGCACGCGACGGGGGAAGCTGGCACGTGCGACTGTCGCTCGCGCAGACGGGCCGCTGGCTGCAGTCGTTCGGCATCGTGCCGGACGGCCTGCAGGCACCCGATTTCGCGCGCACCGATGTATGCGACCGGATCGAGCGCATCGCGTCGCCGTTCGGCATGCTCGACGCGGTGCGGCCCGCCGAGCGGTTATCGGTGACACCGCCGTCGCTTGCGCGCCCGTCCGTGCCGCTCGGCACCGACGATGCGTGCTGGCTGTAAGCGCCGGCGGCGCGGCCGGCGTTACTTGCGCAGTTCGACGACGAAGTCGTAGTAGTCGTTGCGGCAGTAGGTATCGGTCAGTTCGATCGCGCGCTGGTCCGACGTATAGCCGATTCGTGTGATCAGCAGCAGCGCGTCGTGCGGTGCGATGCCCATCTGCTCGGCGATCTCGTCGGTCGCGTTGACCGCGCGGAAATGCTGCAGCGCGCGCACGATCGGCGTGCCGCGCGCTTCGAGATAGCTGTACAGCGACCCGCCGATTGCCTGCGGATCGGGGATCAGCGTCGCGGGAAACGTCGAATTCTCGACGGCCATCACGATGCCGTCGGCGAGGCGCAGGCGCTTCAGGCGCGTGACCGATGCGGCCGGCGACAGCCCGAGCTGGATCACTTCGTCGCGGTTCGCCGGCTGGATCTCGCGTGCGATCCATTGTGAGCTCGGCTTGAAGCCGCGCCGTTCGAGCATTTCGCTGAAGCTCGACAGCCGCGACAGCGGATCCTCGTAGCGCGGCTGGATGAAGTTGCCGGCGCCCTGCGTGCGGCGAATCAGGCCTTGCTCGACGAGCAGCGCGATCGCCTTGCGCGCGGTGATGCGCGATACGCCCAGTGCATCGGACAGCACGCGCTCGGAGGGCAATGCCTCACCGGCTGTCCAGCGGTTGTCGTGGATCGCGTCGCCGAGCTTGCGGGCGAGCTGCAGGTAGAGCGGCGTGTCGTTGTCGGGGTCGGGGCGCAGGTCCTGCCAGCGGTCGTCCGTGGATGCCTTCATGGAGTGGGTATCGATCAGGGTGCGGCCATTCTAAGTCATCGCGTGGCGCCGTTATAGCCGGTTTTTGCCGTGCAATAGGTGAATCGCGCGCCGATTGACTACACTGATGCGTCGTATTCCATGCCTGGGTCGCGGTGCGCGGCCACGAATCCGCAACGAGGAACGCATGACAGACACGATCGCCACGGTCGTCCTGCCGGACGGCGAGACGATTCCGAAGCTTGGCCTGGGCACGTGGGAGATGGGGGAGCGGCCGGCCCGGCGCGCGGACGAGATCGACGCGCTGCGCGAAGGCGTTGCGCTCGGAATGACGCTGGTCGATACGGCCGAGATGTACGGCGACGGCGCGACCGAGGAACTGGTCGGCGAGGCGCTCGCGGGCCTGCGCGACGAAGTGTTCCTCGTCAGCAAGGTCTATCCGCACCATGCGAGCCGGCGCGGCGTCGTTGCCGCGTGCGATGCGAGCCTCAGGCGCCTGCGTACCGATCGCCTCGACCTGTATCTGCTGCACTGGCGCGGCTCGGTGCCGCTCGATGAAACGGTCGAAGGCTTCGAAGCGCTGCAGCGCGCGGGCAAGATCCGTCACTGGGGTGTCAGCAACTTCGATACGGCCGACATGGCCGAGCTCGTCGATGAAGCCGGTGGCGGCGCGTGCGCGACCAACCAGATCCTCTACAACATCGCGCGGCGCGGCCCGGAATTCGACCTGCTGCCATGGCTTGCCGGGCACGGGATGCCGGCGATGGCCTACAGCCCGGTCGATCATGGACGGCTGCCGAAGCGCTCGCCGCTCGACGAGATCGCACGGCAGCACGGGGTGTCGGTGATGCGCGTCGCGCTTGCGTGGGTGCTCGCGCAGCCGGGGGTTTTCGCGATCCCGAAGGCGTCGCGCATCGAACATGTGCGCGACAACCGGGCCGCGCTCGATTTCATGTTCAGCGATGATGAGCGCGCGCAGCTTGACGCGTACTTCCGTCCGCCACGCAGCAAGCGCGCGCTCGAGATGCTCTGACGACGCCCGGCCGGGCAACGCGGCAGGTCAGTGGTTGCCCCCGGAGGATCCGCCGTTGCCGTGACCGCCGCCATTGCCGTTCCCGCTGCCATGGCCATTGCCGACACCGTTGGCACCGCCATTGCCGGCGCCGCCGCTCCCGTTTCCATTGCCGTTGCCACCGCCATTGCCGTGGCCACCGTTGCCACCGTCGCCGTGGCCGCCGCCGTTACCGTGACCGCCGC